>CAYRNE010000571.1:0-1506 GCA_964425245.1 uncultured Devosia sp. | reverse complement strand
ATGGTACCTATTGCAACCTGGTAATTAAAAATCAGGGAGGAAATGCCCTGGTAGATGTGGATACCAATTCCATTGGCTCTTTTGTGTGGAAAGAAGTGAAAGATTGTGCTGCGGCTAAATAAGCAATAGTGGTATAGAGAAATTTTGAATTTATGGGGGTATTGTTATTTAGTAGTAAATAATAATACCCTTTTTTATTCTCCCGGAATAATCTTCTTTTCTCTCAATAGCAATCCAACTTTTATCTTCCAATTTCTAAAATCTAACTTCTAATCATGAAAAGATTTACAATTTTCAATTTGATAACCTATGCGGTTTTATTTCTGATTAATCATTTACATGCACAGGGAGATCAGCGAGGTTATTACGATGCTCCTTATATAAGATATGAGGCAGATCAGGGCAAGTTGTCGAAAGCCAAAGTTACCAAAAAATCATTCAGACAGGCTGATCTGCAAAGCGAAGCTTCCGAACAGATCTGTGTAGATCTCTCAATGAAAAAAGCGTCTGTAGAGTGGAAAGTTCAGAAAGAAGGAGATGGCCTGGTCGTACGTTATAGCATACCAGACTCGAGTTCCGGAGAGCTGGATGTATATGCGAATAATAAAAAAGTAGGAACATTGAACCTGACTTCACATTATGCGTGGGAGTATTTATGGAGCAATGGAAATCCCAATAACAGTGGAGTGGTCAATACTAATCCTAAAATGCGTTTTGATGAAGTGCGGATGAAGCTGCCTTCAAAAATTCCCGCAGGTGGAAAACTGAAACTGGTAAATAAAAGCGGTCAGATACATATTGATTTCGCGGAACTTGAAAATGTTCCTGCTCCGATTCCTGCTGCTCCAGGAGATGCAGTGTATTCAGGCGATGGAATCGACCTTCAGAATTTTATAAATGCCAATGGCGGGAAAACCATCTATGTTCCTGCTGGTGTGTACGAATTAAATAGCGAACTTTATTTTGGAGTGGATAACACTACTTTGAAAGGCGCGGGTATGTGGTACACACAACTTAATTTTATCAGGATCAAATGGCTGAAGGGAGGACTCTACGCGAATGCGAAGGATATCAGTTTTACAGATCTGTTTTTAACTACCGAGAATAACTCCCGGTCAGGTTCTTATAAAGCGATCAATGGCATCTTCACTAAAGGTTCTGTTATAAAGAATATATGGGCCGAGCATTTTGAGTGCGGCGCCTGGATTGCGCAGTATAATAAAGGGAATGTAGCTTATGCGGAAGACTTCATTGTATCGCATTGCCGGTTCAGAAATAATTACGCGGATGGAATCAATCTTTGTAAGGGAACCAGAAATGCGATCGTGGAACATTGTAGTTTCAGAAATAATGGCGACGATGATATGGCCATCTGGTCGGCGGATAATATGGAATGTCAGAATAATACATTCCGTTATAGTACGTCCGAAAATTGCTGGAGAGCATCCGGATGTGCTATCTATGGAGGGTTGAATAACAAAGCCCATCACCTGTTAATTAAAGACA
>CAYRNE010000570.1:0-1514 GCA_964425245.1 uncultured Devosia sp. | reverse complement strand
GCCTGCAAAGTAAGTACAATATCCTTTGTGCGTCTTAAAAAGAAAACGACTCAGGTTTGTAGTAGTCTGAACACCACGCAAGTCTTTTCGATCATCACCTCCCGGGGTCAATGTGTATTGAAATAGAGGCCTGCCCATATCGTCCTTCGAAAGGAAGTAATCACGTATGGCTAATACTTTATCAATCGGTTTTTTCTTGTTAGCGGTAAGTTCGTTGGCGAGGTCAGAGATGCTGTCAAATACAGTACCTGTTGGCATTTTGATATAGTAATTATAAAAAGTGGTATCTACTTTTTTATAATCTTTTACTTTTCTTAATTCCTCAAAGCGATGTTCCTGAAAAACTTTAATCTGAGGATTATCGGTATTGTAAATGAAATATGCGCTGTTGAGTTCGGAGATGTAGGACTTAGCTCTATATGCCGATTTATATTCTTTTCTGAATTCCTCATCCACGGAAATAGGCTGACAAGAGAAGGCTGTTCCCGGTGCTGTAAAATCGGAAGGTGAAAGAGATTTTACATACACATCTACGTCTACGACTTTGCGAAACTTGTCACCTTTGCCATTTTCAATTGCACTGCTATCCGTTTCATTAAAGTAAAGCGGAATCACTGAAGGATTGGGCATGAACATATCATTTGCCGGCATTTCAGGATCCAATTCAAAAGCTTCCAGCCTTGGATTGTATTTCGTGAGATAGTAGGAAGTAAAGTATAAAGGATTGGGGACCTCTGTACCTTCGAAAAAGTTTTCCAGATGCGCACAAAAAAGAAGTTCCTGGTTACGTCCGAGTCTTGAACGGAGCTCAGCATACTTTTTTAGATTGAAAGTAGTGTCTTTGCCATTCTCATTCCGCTCCATCATATCGTCTTTGTCTTCCGGCTTGTTCTGATCTCCGTCTTTTGATGCTCCTTCCGCTACCGCTTCCTGAAGTTTTGCGATCTGATCTTTAAAAATATATTCGGAGCTCCATAATAACGCCAGTAAAAAGAGGAGAAACAGAACGGTTCTTCCAAGCAGTTTAAAAAAGTTGGGGAAGCCAAACTCCTGCATACTCTGAATTACTTCACGTATGTAGATCATGTAAAAACTATAAACTATCACCGGGACAAAATCCAAAAGGTATTGTTTGTAATCGTGTATAAGCGTGGTATTGGTATGCAGGACGATTGCCAGTAATAAAACAAAAACGGATAGTACAATAGGAAAGTAGCGGAATCTTGCCAGTCCATAACCAATCAACCAGGATAAAGCGAAGATAAAAGCATATAAAGAATACTGAACCGATACAAAGTAGCTGTCAAATTCTCCTTCATAATAATTGTCGATCATTTTATAGCCTGCTATCAGCAGAAAGCCTAGCAGCCCCGCTGTGATCACAAAGCGTGCCCTGAATGAATAAAGCAGAAACGCGGCAATCATTCCCGAAGAAAAGAAAAGCGTCTGATACCAGGAGTTTACATTCAGATAACCCAGATATGCATTGGTCTGATCAGACAACATCCAGATAA
>CAYRNE010000569.1:0-1516 GCA_964425245.1 uncultured Devosia sp. | reverse complement strand
GCCGTCATGTCATTTGCGCCGCTCCCGGTCGCAGCCGATCCGCCGGGAGAGGGCAAGATCGTTGTCTGGATGTTCAACCAGGCCGTGATGGAGCGTCTGAAGACCGATTTTGCCAAGGACTATCCGGGTTACGAGGTAGAGTACGTGCAGATGCCCGCGCCGGACCTCGTCCAGCGCCTCGTCATCGCTTTGCAGAGCGGTCAGGGCCTGCCGGACGTCGTCCAGCTCCTTGCGCGCGAAACGGGCGAACTCTTTGCTACCGGCCAGTTCCTCGATCTCTCCAAGGAGCTTGCCCCCGTCCTCGACCAGTTCCCGGAGGGCGTGCTGCAGAAGAACGGCGACGAAATCATCGCCTTCCAGCAGGCAACGGGCAATCTCGGCCTCTGGGTGAACCGGGCCGCGCTCGCCGAGCACGGTCTTGAAATGCCTGTTGGCGGAACCTGGAGCGATGTGCTCGACGTGGCCCGTGCACTCAAGGAAAAGTCTGGCGGAACGCAGTACCTCTTCATCCAGCCCCCGGGGGCGAACGGCTTTCGGATGTTCAATGCCTACTACAATTCGCGGGGCGGCAACTGGTGGGACGAGGAAGGCAACCTCGCCGCCGATCGCGACCTCGCGGTGGATACGCTCAAGTTCATGGTCGACGTGCGGAACGAGGGGCTGGTCTACGATACCGTCTGGTCCGATCCCGGTTTCTGGGATCTGATCCGCAACAAGACGCTCGTCGGTTACCAGATGAACTACCCCGTGGGCTCGACCAACCTCCAACGCAACGTTCCGGAACAGTCCGGCCAGTGGCAACTTGTCACGTGGCCAAAGTGGTCGGCCGACGCTCCGCAGCGCACGGGCAACTTCGGCGGCGCTGTCTTTGCCGGCCTGAAGGGTGGCGACAACAACGAGGGCGCCAAGGATCTCATCATGTGGTGGCTCTCCGACGCCGGCCTGCAGGCGCAGTACGACCTCAGCGGGCTAGTGCCATTCAAGCGTGCCGCCGAAGTAGTCGATCGCCAGCCGGGCTCGCAGTATCACGGAGGCCAGGACGTGATCGCCGACCTCGAGTCGGTGCCATTCCCGCCCTTCAACTTCCGGCACTGGTCGGGCACCACCTCGGCGGGGACAAACGCTGTCGATGCGGCGATGAGCGGGGCCAAAACGCCCGAAGAAGCGATCGATGACATGCTCGCCGAACTGGCGGCCCTCTGAGGAACGATACCCATGGCCGGTCCCGGGACATCCTCCCTGACTTCCGGGGCCGGCCGGTCCGCACCGCGGGGGGCCACGTTCCTCCGATCCGGCACCACCGGCAGCGGTATGGCGCCCTACCTGTTCATCCTGCCGTTCTTCCTCCTCTTCATTCCCTTCGGCGCCGGCTCAATAATTCTGGCGATCGGCATGGCATTTCTGGATTGGCCGCTCGGGCAGCCGGCAGAATTCGTGGGCCTCGGAAAGTTTGCGCAGGTACTGCGCGACCCAGTGTTCTTCACCAGCATGTACAACACCTTCCGCATGCTCGCCG
>CAYRNE010000568.1:0-1526 GCA_964425245.1 uncultured Devosia sp. | reverse complement strand
TCGCCGCTCGTCGGCCACCTCGCCGCCTGGAACTACTTCCAGTCCGTCGATACGCCCGAGAACGCCGACTTCATCGCCAAGTGGCAGGAGTTCATCGGCAACCCCGACCGCGTGACCAACGACCCGATGGAAGCCCACGTCATCGGCTTCAACCTCTGGGTACAGGCCGTCGAAAAGGCCGGGACGACCGACACCGACCCGGTGCTCGAGGCGATCATCGGCCTCGAAACGCCGAACCTCACCGGCGGCGTCGCGAAGATGCTCCCCAACCATCACATCACCAAGCCCGTGCTGATCGGCGAGATCCAGGACGACGGCCAGTTCGAAGTGGTCTGGGAGACCGATGATGTCGTGCCCGGCGATGCGTGGTCCGACTTCCTGCCGGAAAGCAAGATGATCGAAGCCGATTGGACTGGCCCGATCAATTGCGGGAACTACAACACCGAGACCAAGACCTGCGGCGGCTCGCAGATCGCCACCAACTAGGCGCTCCTCCAACGCCTGGGGCGAAGGCGGCACGCCGCCTTCGCCTCCCCCCAATAGACGCGAGACGGCAAGGGGCGGCATGTCTTCTTCGATCGCAGAAAGCCTTCGTCCGATTGCACGCCTGCTTTTCGTGCTGCTGACGGTCCTCCTCGCAGCGCCTCCGGCTATCGCCCAGCCGGCCGATTTCGAGGCGCTCGTGAACGACCTCGCGCCCGGGAGCTTCTCCGACCGCGAGAAGGCGGTGGAAGCGCTCGCCCTGACCGGCGACGAGCGCGTGCCGGCGATCCTCACTACCCTCGCGGAAGGCGATCTCTACGTCCTCGAGGTTACCGGCAAGGTCGTTCTCACCCATAAGGCCGGCAAGGGCTTCGCGATCAGCGACCCGCTGACCGGCGAGCCGCTGGGCGAGGTCGCGAAGGGCGACGTCGAAAAGGTCAAGGTCAACAACGGCCTGCGCCGCGCCATCCGCACGGCCATCGGCCGGATGACGCTGATGAGCCCCGACGATGCCAGGCGCCTCGCCGCAGCGCAGAGCGTTCTCAAGAACGCCGATCCCGGCATGCTCGAGCTGCTCGACGCCGCGCTCGCATCCGAAGCGGACCGCGGGATCAAGGCGACGATGGAGGCCGCGCGGGCCGTCATCGTTCTCAAGACGACCGACGCGACGTTGGCGGAAAGGCAGTCGGCCATCGAGGTGCTCGTCGCCCGCGGCGGCCGCGACGTGCTCACGACGCTCACGGGGGCGCTGGCCTCGGCGCCGGCCGAGCTACGGCCCGCGATCCAGGCCGGCATCGACTCCATCGGCCGCACCCTTGCGGTCTGGGATGTGGGCCAGAACGTCTGGTACGGCGTCTCGCTCGGCTCGGTGCTGCTGCTCGCCGCCATCGGCCTTGCCATCACGTTCGGCGTCATGGGCGTCATCAACATGGCGCACGGCGAAATGGTGATGATCGGCGCCTACGTGACTTTCGTCACGCAGGAAGTGGTCCGCTCGCGCTTCCCCGGCCTTTTCGACTGGTCGCTTGCCGTCGCCCTGCCCC
>CAYRNE010000567.1:0-1531 GCA_964425245.1 uncultured Devosia sp. | reverse complement strand
ATGCCGTCCGCAAAGCTCAGCGTCGCGGTGCCGAACATATGGACGTGGACGTCGCCCGGCTGGCGGAACAGGCGGTATTTGAAGTGGTGGTATTCGAGGTTGGCGATGGTGTGGGACATGTTGTCCTCGCCGCTCAGGAACGGCTTCTCCCAGAGCACTCGGCCACCGCGGATGATGCGCGACATGCCCAAGACGTTACGCGGCAGTTCGCCGAGCCGCAGCTCGGGGCCAAAGGCGCACCAGCGGAGCTTGGAATGGGCGAGGAAGAGGTAGTTCACCCGCTCCGTCACGTGGTCGGAGAATTCGTTGCCGAGCGCGAAGCCGACCCGGTACGGCGTCCCGTCCTTGCCGATGATGTAGATCCCCGCCATTTCCGGCTCCTCGCCGGCGTCCTGGGCAAAGGCGGGCGAAGGGATCGGCTGGCCGGGCGCGGCAACGATATGGCCGTTGCCCTTGTAGAACCACTCGGGCTGCACGCCGATCTCGCCGGGCTTCGGCTTGCCGCCCTCGAGGCCCATCCGGAACATCTTCATCGAGTCCGTCAGCGTCTCGACCGCGGCTTCGGTTGTCGATTTGTGCATGGCGTCGCGGGTCGCTGCCGAGCCGAGATGGGTGAGGCCCGTGCCGGTGACGTGCAGGTGCGTAGGATCGGGATGGTCGACCGGCGGCAGCATGCGGCCTTCGCTGAGAATCGCCGCCGGATCGACCGTGGCGCCGAGGCCGTGCGCCTCGATGACCCCGCTCAACGTGCCGCCCCCGTCGGCGGCCTCGCGCGCCAGCGCATAGACGCTTGCCGCGCCCTGAACGATGCGCGCCGCGCCGTCCTCCGCGATCGCCGCCACGGCGCGGCCGCCCTCGGTCTCGAACTGGATCAGGCGCATCAACCATCCTCCCGTGCCCCCGCCGATAGAACCGCCGGGCGTGACGGCTGGCAAGCCATAAATATTACTTTTCGTTCGCAGCCCGCCCGGAGGGAGCCGGCCGGTTCCAGCGGGTAATGGCGCGGAAGACGCCGAAGGCCCCGGCCGCGAAAAGGACGAAGCCGATCGCGGCCCAGAAGGGCGCCGGGCCGTCCAGCGGCTCGCATTCCGCGACGCAGAGGATTGGTTCGATGGTGACGAGCCCGAGACCCTGGAGAAGCCAGAGCCCGCCGAGCAGGACGGCGATGCCGCCGAGAACGAGGATCGCGATGTTTCCGATGCGCATGGGTCTTGCACGCTCCTGCGGGTGGGAATGCTGCGGGGTTCGGTGACCAACGGTCCCGCGGGCGGAATTGATCCCCCGCGCCGGGGAGGCCGATGTCGGTGATTTCACGCATCAGCACGCGCGTTGACATTTCAGAAACAAAATGAGAACAAAATGGATACATTGGGACTGATTCAGCCGGTGCCGGCGCGTTGCGCGGTCCGGGCCCGCGTGAAATAAGGAGGACCACAAATGGGTGCTGCGACCCCGCTTCGCGTAATCGAGGGATCGATGGACAAGGACAAGGCGCTGGCCGCGGCGCTGAGCCAGATCGAGCGCAATTTCG
>CAYRNE010000566.1:0-1534 GCA_964425245.1 uncultured Devosia sp. | reverse complement strand
TGAGCGGATCAATAACTTGCGGGATATCAACTCGAACGTCGATCAAGCCATCGAGGAGTGCCGCGATGCTGAAGAAGCCCGTGCCCTGGTCGCACTCTACGACCGACTCATTGGCGAGCTCTGGTCGCAGCTTCGACGTTGAATCACTGCCGGGTGGACCCCCGGTCAGGGTGGCTGGAGTCCCCGGCATCGGGGGCGATTTTGTTCCCCAGGCCCGTAGCTTTTAGGCTACAATATCCGTGAGGGTTCACGAGTACCAGGCCGCCGACGGTGTCACGCCATTTTCCGAGTGGCTGGATCGATTGCATGACGGGCGCAGTAGGGCTCGCATCGTCGCGCGAATAGATCGCTTGAGGGCCGGCCTGTTCGGTGACTGGAGAGCCGTCGGCGGCGGCGTACGCGAGCTCCGCATCGATTGTGGTCCTGGCTAGCGCGTGTACTACGGACAGGACGGAAATACGTTGGTTGTGCTGCTGTGCGGCGGCGACAAGCGAACTCAGGCAAGGGATATCCGGAGAGCTCATGACTACTGGAAAGACTACAAGAGCCGCCAGCGTACGGTTCCATCCGGCGCGTCATCTTAAAGGAGATGCTGAAATCGCTGCCTACATCGAGGAGATGCTCTCGGAGGGTGATCCGCGTGCGATGCCCATCGCGCTGCGCACGGTTGCCGAAGCCGCGGGAGGCATCGCGGCGCTTGCGGACAAGACCGGCCTCTCTCGTGAAACGCTGTATAGGACCCTCTCGGCGAGAGGTAATCCGCGCCTCGACACCTTGGCCACGATCCTGGCGGCCTACGGCCTGCGACTATCGGTGCAAGTCGATCGGGCCGCCAACAGACGTCGCGCGCAAGGTTGACTTACAAAGCCGCAAACGACCTGGCCAGACGGCTTCGATAATAGGCTGACGGCTCGTCAGGCGAACCGCATCGGATCTACGGTTCCGCCGTCCAGGCGGCGTCCCAGGATTCGACCTCGTAGCGGTCCGTGACCGGGAACCCCGGCGGCCGGCGGGACTCGAGCCGCGGGTCGAAGCGGATCCGGGTGGCATAGCGCGGTTCGGTGGCGCTCAGGGAGCCGGCCGTGAGACTGCCGTAAATGTCGAGCGTGGCGTTGCCCCGATCGCCCCGATGGTGATAATCGCGAACCCGGAACAGGCGCCTGGCGTAGATCGCCGCCTGGATGTGCAAGTCGCCCGGTCCCGTGATCGACGGTTCGGCGATTTCCACGGTCCCCTCGGACACGAGCCCCAGGTAGTCGTCGCCGCCATCTGGCCCTTCGGGATCGGTCGCATACCTGAGATCGCCGACGATCACGATCCGGTCCGGGGAGAAGACGAGCACCTTGCCGGCCACGGTGCCCTTGATGTGCAGCTCGGCGTCGTTCCTCGCGACGAGATAGGACGCGGGCTTCCGGATCGTCGCACGCCCCTCGAATCGCCCGGATTCGAGAGACCCCCAGAAGTAACTGCCATCCGCGCGGAAAGTGATGCGGGTATCTTCCCGGAATTCATGCCGCTGTTCTTCGCGTATCGC
>CAYRNE010000565.1:0-1537 GCA_964425245.1 uncultured Devosia sp. | reverse complement strand
AGCTTTACCGCTCCGGCAACTATTACCATTGATGCCACTGCGTCCGACTCCGATGGAAGCATCACTAAAGTGGAGTTCTATCAAGGAGCTTCCAAACTCGGGGAAGACCTGACAAGCCCGTACAGCTTTACCTGGAACAATGTAGCAGCAGGAAATTATTCACTAACTGCAAAGGCTTACGATAATAGCGGTGCAGTTAGCACTTCTTCGGCTGTGAACATATCCGTTACTGGAGGCAGCGGTGGTGGATGCACCGCTTCAGGCACCATCTTAAGAGAATACTGGGCGAATACTTCCGGAAGTTCACTTTCAGGAATTCCATTGAACAGCACTCCGACCAGCACTTCTCAGCTTAACATTTTCGAAGGACCTTCCAATGTGGCTAATAATTACGGTGATCGTATAAGAGGATATATCTGTCCGCCTGCTTCCGGAAATTATATCTTCTGGATCGCTTCGAATGACAATAGCGAATTGTGGCTCAGCACTGATGACAATCCTGCCAATAAAATAAAAATTGCTTCGATTACCGGTTATACTTCTCCAAGGCAATGGGATAAATACAGTTCTCAACAATCTTCTCCTGTTAATCTGGTAGCAGGTAATAAATATTATATTGAGACCATTCATATTCAAAACGGGGGAACAGATAATATTGCCGTGGGCTGGCAACTTCCAAATGCAACGTTGGAAAGACCTATTCCTGGTAACCGACTATCGACTTTTGAACAAACTACAAACGAACTTCCAGTAGTATCTATAACCAGTCCTGCAAATGGAGCGAGCTTTACCGCCCCCGCAACTATCAACATTGATGCCACCGCATCTGATTCCGATGGAAGCATCACTAAAGTGGAGTTCTATCAAGGGACATCCAAACTCGGAGAAGACCTGACAAGCCCTTATAATTTTACGTGGAATAATGTACCAGCAGGAAATTATTCACTAACAGCAAAGGCTTATGATAATGGCGGTGCAGTCAGCGCTGCTTCCGCAGTGAACATATCTGTTACAGGAGGCGGTGGAAACAAATGTACTGCATCCGGTACCATCTTAAGAGAATACTGGGCGAATACTTCAGGAAGCTCTCTTTCAGGAATTCCGTTGAACAGCACTCCAACCAGCACTTCCCAGCTTAACATTTTCGAAGGCCCTTCTAATGTCGCTGCTAATTATGGTGATCGGATTCGTGGATACATCTGTCCGCCTGCTTCCGGAAATTATATCTTCTGGATCGCAAGTAATGATAACAGTGAACTATGGCTCAGTACGGATGACAATCCTTCCAACAAAATAAAAATAGCCTCTGTTACCGGATATACAAATTCAAGACAATGGGATAAATATAGTTCTCAGCAATCTGCTCCTATAAATTTAATTGCAGGTAACAGATATTATATAGAGACTATTCATATTCAAAATGGAGGAACCGATAATATTGCTGTGGGATGGCAGCTGCCTGGCGGCACGCTGGAAAGACCTATTCCGGGTAACAGGTTATCACCTTTTGAAGGAGGAAGCAGTAATACTCCAACAG
>CAYRNE010000564.1:0-1539 GCA_964425245.1 uncultured Devosia sp. | reverse complement strand
AGTTCCGGCGCGAGATCCGCTACGCCCCCTGAGCGTCCGGATCCTCGGCGCCCATCGTGAACTTCGCATAAGGCGAGGTCACGGAGGTGCCGATATAGAGCGTATTCAGCTCGGGGTCGAAGCTGGGCGTAATCCAGCTTCCCACGTGCCACCGGCTCTCGTAGGGGATGTTCGACCAGGTGTCGTATCCGGGCTCGCCCGGGCGCGGAATCGTAAAGGTGCGCCACAGTTCCTCGCCGGTCGCCAGGTCGTGAGCCGTAATGAAGCAGCTCTCCGGACCGCCTCGGGGCGAGCAGCTACGGCCGGTGAAGGCCTTGCCATTGGCAATCATCGGACCCGAGGATTGCATGTTGCCCTGCCGATAGTCGGCGATCTGCGTCTCCCAGACCAGCGCGCCGCTCTGTGCGTCCAGCGCGATCAGATAGCTGTCCGCCGAAACGTAGATGATCTTGTCTTCGTAGATGCCGAGATTACGCGTCGCTTCGTTGATCGAGGCATATTCGGCGAGGTCGGCCGGCAGCTGCCGCCGGTACTCCCAGATGAGCGATCCGGTCGCCGCATCGAGAGCCTGGATCGTGCCGCTCGGGTTGGGCAGATACATGACTCCATCGTGAACGAGCGGCGTGCCTTCCTGCGTGCCGGGCTCCATGCCTCGCGCCCAGGCGAGCTGCAAAGCCGACACGTTGTCCTTGTTGATTTGATCGAGAGGGCTGAACCCCCAGTGACTCTGATCCCGATGCCAGAGCAGCCAGTCCTCTGCCGGGGGATTCTCCAGCATCTCGTCGGTGACGGGCACGAAGGCATCCTGGGCAACGGGCGCAACAGTCGCTGCTCCGCACATGAACGTGGATGCGAGGACCGCGAGGCCGATACGCATCGTTCTCATACTGATCTCCTGATAAGTCGAACGGTGAGCATGCCGCCTCTTCGCGGCATACCGTTGCGACTATCGCCGCTGCCGCGGAGACTGTTGCCTATCTGTTTGATAAGTAATAGCAATCTGACGATTGCAGGTGCACGCAAAGCACGCTCAGTCGCCGGTCACGGCCGAGGTAAGGCAGAGACGGACGGCCGCACGGCATGACGGCCGATGTGCGGCGGCCGCGCTTGCGCGGCCGCCCCTCTTGCAAACGCCTATGGCTTTTCGACCACCGGGATGCCGGCAAGGAATTCGGGGTCCGGAGGCAGTTCGGTGTCGCCCGCCGGGAAACCGTGCTTGCTCAGGATGAACGCCGTGACGTCGATATACTGCTCGTCGGTCAGGCTGCCACCGCGACCTGCCGGCATGTTGTCGTGAATGAAGGTGTAGATGTCGGCGAGGGTCTGCCCCTCCCAGCGCCTTTCGAAGGACGAGCCGGCGAGCGCCGGACCGCCGGGGCTGCCGCGCAGGTTGCCGCCATGGCAGCCCGTGCAGTTCGGACGGTAGACCTGCTGGCCGCGCTTTGCCTGCTCCTCCGTGAAGACGCCGTCGAGCAGCGAGGCAGTCGCGGTTTCGGTCGCTTCGGTGGCGGGGCGTCCGCAGGCGGAGATCAGGCATGC
>CAYRNE010000563.1:0-1540 GCA_964425245.1 uncultured Devosia sp. | reverse complement strand
AGGATGTCGAGCTGCGCTCCCTCCTCGAGGCCGTTGACGGCGCTGACAACCTGAAGGGCCTGGAGCCAGTTCTGCTCGGTCGGGCTGTGCTCGACGAGAAGCGCCGACCACTCGGTGGCCTTGTCGCTCAGCTTGCTGTCGTAAGCGACCTTCAGCCCGCGCAGCAGCCAAGCCTCGGGAACCTCCTGGCCGGCGGCGGTGCGTGCTTCGATCAAGCCTTTGAGGTAGTCGAGACCCTGAGCCGACAAGCCTTCCTTGAAATAGCTTTCGGCGATGAGGCCTTCGGGATTGTCCTGCGTGTAGCCGGCGGCGACGGCGGCTTGAAGCGCGGTGCGCGCGGCGGCCCAATCCTGAGCGTCATAGGCAAGACTGCCGACGAAGAACTGCAGCTGGCCGACCTGGGCGGGATCGGCCTTGCCGCTTTCCAGCATCAGCTCGAGACCCTGCCTTTGCAGCGCCCGGTCTTTCAGCTTGTTGCCGAGCAGGAGCGTGAGATTGCCGGCGAGGAACCTGTCGTCGGGGGTTTCGACGGCGGCGAGGACCGTCGGCAATTGCGCCTTGGCGCCGGCATAGTCGGCGCCTTCGGCATTGGCGATGGCGGCCACCGGCTCATAAGCCTTTGCAAATGCCTCCGAGTTCTCGCGTTCCGGTTGTTCTTCCTGCGCGGCGGCGGGGGTAGCAATGGCTCCGAAGCCGAAAAGCGCACTTCCGGCGAGCGCCAGTGCGAGCGCGCGGCCGGCGCTCCCCCGCTCTCCGGGACGTGCGAAAGTGGATATGCGAAGCATACTTCAGATCTCTCCTGTCGGGATTGCCCGCCCGTTGCATCGGGCCGTTAACTGTCTCCGTCTCCCTGCCTGCAAACGCGGGGAATTGCAATTCGCTCCTTGGAATGCGGCGGCTGAATGCGCATTTAACCACTTACCGGCGCACGCGCGGCTGTTCGGGGTACCGAGCGGCGGCAAGTGTGGATAATGGGGCCGGCCGGCCCCGCTCCAGCCTCCCGCGACTGGCTTGGCGGAAGCCGATGGCCTAGGGCCTTTGCGACAAGACGAAACGACAACGAGACGGGTTACCCGCGCAGGTGAACGACACGACCGATACCCTTGAGCCGCCGGCGACTCCCGGCGAGTTCGACCGCATCGACATCGTCGATGAGATGAAGACCTCATACCTCGATTACGCGATGAGCGTGATCGTGAGCCGCGCGCTGCCCGACGTGCGCGACGGCCTGAAGCCGGTGCACCGGCGCATCCTGTGGGCCTGCCAGGAAGGCGGCTTCGTACCCGGCCGGCCCTATCGCAAGAGCGCCAAGATCACCGGCGACACGATGGGCAACTATCACCCGCACGGCAATCAGGCGATCTACGACGCGCTCGCGCGCATGGCGCAGCCGTGGTCGATGCGCGTGCCGCTGATCGACGGCCAGGGCAACTTCGGCTCGATGGACCCCGATCCGCCGGCGGCCGAGCGCTATCCCGAGGCCCGGCTGGCCAAGCCGGCGATGCTGCTGCTCGAAGACATCGACAAGGATACGGTCGAT
>CAYRNE010000562.1:0-1550 GCA_964425245.1 uncultured Devosia sp. | reverse complement strand
TACGCGCTCGTCTATTTCGGAATACAGCACAGGGACTTGCGCGGCAAGTCGAGGACTGAGCCGCGGCGCGCGGGTCGCCCAGCCCAGCGTCTCGGCGCGCACGGCCGTGTCGTGGATGTCCGGGAATTCGTCTGCAAGGAAGGCGAAGTTGGACATCAGGGTTGCCCGCGTATCATCGGGAAATGCGCCGCAAGCGCGTCACGCACGGCTATCCAGTCATCGTCCACCAGCGAGGCGTAGCTCCTGACCTCGTTCACGACGACATAGCCACTGTCAGCAAGAACACGCGCAAGTTTCGCCTCGAGCGCGGCCGCGCGATCCCTGAAGGGCTTATGGCGCTCGAACGCTTCGGCATAATGTGGCGCCATACCGTGCTCGAAATCGAGATGCCGGTCGACCTCCGGGAATACCGGACCACAAGAGACCATCCGAAACCGGGGAAAACTCTCGATCTCGGCGTCGGGATATAGTCTGCGCAGGTGCTGCAGGAGCGCATTGGTCTTGTCGGCGTCGCCCAAGTGTTGGCCCATGCGTCGATATACGGACGATGCATAGGGGCTGGAGTTGTCGCCTGTGCGACCCACGTAGTGCACAGTTCGTCCGTCAGGTGCCTCAATCACCCACACGTAGAGCCAGAAGCCTCGCTTTGTCATCGCGCCCGGCAGAGCCAGGTCGTAGACACCGAGTTCGCGAGACATTGACGCTTTTGCCCCTAGTTAGAGTCGACCTGAAAAGGCTTGGTTCTGCAGGGAGGCGAAGAGTGAGTCCAGGATCACCGATTCTTGTCTCCTCCTGTCACGCTCGTGCCGCAGCCGCTGGACCTTGCTGGCAAAGGCCGTCTGCCATTCCGTCGGCGGCAGCAAGATGGGAATGGATTGGAGCTCCTTCGCGTTAATGTTGGCCATCCCAACGATGCTCTTAGCCATGCCTCGGAGCGTCTTCTTGCCGTGGGCTGAGTTTAGATAGGCCGACACATACTCCGGACTGACACCCTTGCGGGTTCGAGCTCTCACGAGATAGCCGGCGAAAGCGACCCGGTCGCCGTGGTAGACGGCGGTTTTCCCAACCAAGTCAGCGCTGTTGGTTCGGTTGAAGAGGACATCGCCTTCCTGGACCGTATAGCGTTCTACCTCATCCTCGCGGAGGTCGATGTATTTCAGGTCGGACATGTCGATCTGACCGTCCACCGTGACGTTTCCCATTCTCAAGATCGGGAAGCGCCCCCTTGGCACCGCCTTAGAGCTCGTCCCGTAAGTGACACTTTCCAGGAGGTCGCCGATCCTCACAAGCCGCAGGCCATGCCTGTTGTTCGCTGGATCACCAAACATCTCAAGGAAGATCGACTGCGTCAGGGTGTCGAGCAGGGCGATGGCGCGCTTGCGCTTCCGGCGCAGCGCATCGGCCTTGTCCAGGATCGCCGCGATCCGCCGCTGCTCCTCGAGTGGGGGGAGTGGAAGCGCGATTCTGGCAACGTCTGCAGGGCGCGCCCTGAGTAGCGACCCGCCCACTCCGGCAACGGTCATCATGAATGGTCGATGGAACGTGTCGCT
>CAYRNE010000561.1:0-1553 GCA_964425245.1 uncultured Devosia sp. | reverse complement strand
CCATTCGTGCTCGGCCTGGATGAGCAGGATCGGCCCGCCGCCCCCGCCGGGCATTTTCGCCGCAACCTTCGGCGGAGCCGAGGACGAGACCTGCAGGTCGCGCACCTGCTCCATCACCGCGCCGAGGTAGCGTGCGCACGCTTCGAGGAACGGCCCGTTCGCTTCGCGCAGTCGGACCTCCGGCAGCGTGTTGAGCCAGGCGGGCAGGCCGCCGAAGTCCCAGCCGGTGTTGATGAACGGCCCGGGGCGGAGGATGCAGAACATGCCCTCCTCGCCCAACAGCTTCACGAACCGTCGCAGGTCGGCGTCACCGGTGAAGTTGAACTTGCCCGGGGCGGGTTCGTGCAGGTTCCAGAAGACGGGCGTTTCGATGCAGTTGAGGCCCGCCTGGCGGGCGGCGCGGATGCGATCGCGCCATAACTCGTGCGGCACGCGGGCGTAAGGAATCGCGCCGCTGACCAGCCACACGCGCCGGCCATCGATGCTCAGGCTCTGTCCATCGTAGCTGATCGTCGGCATGCCACTGGCTTCCAGTCCCTTGCCATGTTCCCGTCACACAATACGCCACCGCCGTGGGGGGTGCAATCGGATTGGAGAAGAGTGAAGAGGGAAGAGGGAAGAGCGAGTCGGGGCTTAGATGCCCGAAACGGCTGTCGCTCTTCTCTCTTCCCTCTTCCTTCTTCTCGAAATTCCCACGCCACTTGACTCCACCCGAACCATCTGCAACAATTCGCGGCTCGCTCCAGGGCGTTCGCCTGGGGCCTATCCTTTGATGATGCGAGTCCTGTGCCATGGCCGACAATATCGCCCCCGGTAGCCGAATTCACGTCAAGGTCGTCAAGACCCCGACGAGCGCCGCCGCGTCCAAGACGCTGGTGCGGCTGTTGAGCAAGGATGCCGCCGCCCGCGCCGCGAACGATCGGCTGCGGAAGATCCGGCAGAAGAACTACGCCCCGGCCCGCCGCGGTGGTCGGCTCTACGGCGGCCGCGTCGTCAAGCAGCACCCCGTCAAGGCCGCCATCGGCACCGAAGGCACCCTCACCGCCACCGCCGACGTCCTGCGCGATCTCGGCAGCGTCAGCCGCTTCGTCGATGTCGCGGCCGTGAAGTGAATGGTGAGCAGCAACTGAATGTTCGTCCCGAAACAGCCGCACACGCGGCTGTTTTTTATTGTGCCGGTCGACTGTTTAGCCGCGGATAAACGCGGATTTCGGCTGGCCAGGGCGTGTCCGATGCGCCCAATCCTCCGCGTCATTGCCGCGGGTCAGGTATCCGCTCGGCAGTACATTGGGCGTCACGCGATTGCCCGGCGCTTCGCATTCGCACAACTAGGCATGTTGAACTCTTATCCCTCATCGTAGCGCTTCACTGTCGTCGCCGATGGATGCCTGCCTGCGCAGGCATGACGAAAATGATCCGACGCGCAGGAATATAGTTACGTCGGGCTCTCAACATCTCATCAGGATCAGACGGACACAAGCAGCGTGCTGGCATGATCTGCGTTCATCGGCGTTCATCCGCGGCAAAACATTCATCGTTCCCGATCCCGGTGA
>CAYRNE010000560.1:0-1554 GCA_964425245.1 uncultured Devosia sp. | reverse complement strand
TGCGGGGATTCACATACCTCTACTCATGGCGCATTCGGCGCGATCGCTTTTGGTATCGGCACATCGGAGGTGGAAATGGTACTTTCTTCTCAGTGTATCATGCAGCCCAAACCATTAAAGATGCGGATTAATGTGAATGGTACATTAGGAAAAGGCGTGACTCCGAAAGATGTTATTCTATACATTATTTCTAAGATTTCAACTAGCGGCGCGACAGGATATTTTGTAGAATACGCAGGTGATGTTTTCGAAAAGATGAGTATGGAAGGTCGTATGACCGTGTGTAACATGAGCATTGAAATGGGTGCACGGGGCGGTATGATTGCACCGGATGAAACGACATTCGCTTACATCAAGGGACGAGAGAAAGCGCCTAAAGGCGAGGAGTGGGATAAGCAGCTTGCTTATTGGAAAACATTAAAGACGGATGAGGGAGCTACTTTTGACAAGGAGTATTCATACAATGCGTCAGATATTGAACCGATGATCACATTCGGAACTAATCCGGGAATGGGTATTGGTATTTCGCAATTGATCCCTAAAGCGGAAGATCTGAATGGCGGTGTTGCCACCTATCATAAATCTCTGAACTATATGGGCTTTTCCGAAGCGGATAAAATGCTCGGTAAGAAAGTGGATTATGTATTTATCGGAAGTTGTACAAACGGACGTATAGAAGATTTCAGAGCTTTTGCTTCCATCATTAAAGGACGTAAAAAAGCGGATCATGTAACAGCATGGGTCGTTCCCGGCTCTCATATTGTGAGAAAACAAATCGAGGACGAAGGTATACTGGATATTTTAACCGCTGCCGGATTTGAGTTAAGAGAACCGGGATGTTCAGCATGCCTTGCTATGAACGATGACAAAATTCCGGCAGGGAAATACGCGGTGAGTACAAGCAATAGAAATTTTGAAGGACGTCAGGGACCCGGAAGCCGTACATTGCTGGCTAGTCCACTGGTAGCCGCTGCAGCAGCTATTACCGGATATGTAACTGATCCGAGAGAATTGATGTAAGAAGATGGAAGCGGGAAGTCAGAAGTTGGAAGAAGTAAACTCTGCTCAAATTATTCCTTCAATTGGATTTAAATTTGAAAAGCTTGTAATTTGGCAGAAAGCTATGGAATTCGGCGAGAGTATTCATATTATGACCAAAAACTTTCCAAAAGACGAAATGTATAATTTGTCTTCTCAAATCAGAAGAGCAGTAGATTCAATTGCTTTGAATATTTCAGAGGGTTCGATCGGTCAATCCGGTCCTGAGTTTAAAAAGTTTTTAAGCTACTCTATTCGTTCTTTAGCAGAGGTAGTGACATGTTTACATAAAGCAAAAAGGCGTAAATATATTTCGGAGGGAGAGTTTATTTTCTCCTATGGATTCGCATTCAATTTAATGAACATGATGGTTGCATTTAAAAACAAAATTAAATAAGGAAGATGGAATAGGAAGTAATAGTTTGAGACCTTAGACATCTTTCTTCCAACTTCCAACTTCGTTCTTCTATCTAAAATTACTCAAGACTAATGACTAACTACTAATTACTAAATTAA
>CAYRNE010000559.1:0-1554 GCA_964425245.1 uncultured Devosia sp. | reverse complement strand
GTGGCCGGGACCTGGAAGGACCTCACCGACAACGTCAACCTCATGGCCCGCAACCTGACCTCGCAGGTGCGCGGGATCGTGAAGGTCGTGACCGCCGTGGCGAACGGCGACCTGACCCAGAAGTTCGTGGCCGAGGCCAAGGGCGAGATCGCGGCGCTGGCGGACACGATCAACGGCATGACCGACACGCTGCGGGTGTTCGCCGAGCAGGTGACCACCGTCGCGCGCGAGGTCGGGATCGAGGGGCAGCTCGGCGGTCAGGCGCGCGTGCCCGGCGCGGCCGGCACGTGGCGCGACCTCACCGACAACGTCAACCAGCTCGCCGGCAACCTGACCGCGCAGGTCCGCGCCATCTCCGAGGTGGCGACCGCGGTCACCAAGGGGGACCTGACCCGCACGATCGCGGTCGAGGCGCAAGGCGAGGTGCTGGCGCTCAAGGACAACATCAACAAGATGATCGCCAACCTGCGCGACACCACGCAGGCGAACAAGGAGCAGGACTGGCTCAAGACCAACCTCGCCAAGTTCTCCAGCATGATGCAGGGGCAGCGCAGCCTGGAGGCGGTCTCGCGCCTGATCATGTCGGAGCTGACGCCGCTCGTCTCCGCGCAGCACGGCGCGTTCTACGTGCTCCAGCAGGAGGAGAGCCGGCAGGTGCTGCACCTGATCAGCACCTACGCCTATCGCCGCCGCAAGGGGCTCAAGACGCGGTTCGAGCTGGGCGAGGGGCTGGTCGGGCAGTGCGCCCTCGAGCGGCAGCCGATCCTGGTGCACGACCTGCCCGAGGACTACGTGGTGATCAGCTCGGGGCTGGGGGAGGCCTCGCCGCGCACGATCATCGTGCTCCCGGTGCTGTTCGAGGGGCGGATCCGCGGGGTGATCGAGCTGGCGAGCTTCCAGGAGTTCGCGCAGATCCACCTGACGTTCCTCGAGCAGCTCATGCAGAGCATCGGCGTGGTGTTCAACATGATCAGCGCCAGCAGCCGGACCGAGGAGCTGCTGCAGGAGCTGCAGCACAGCAACACCGAGCTGGAGGCGCGCAAGGACGAGCTGGAGGAGAAGGCCTCGCAGCTCGAGGAGAAGAACCGCGAGGTCGAGCTGGCGAGCTCCTCGCTGGAGGAGAAGGCCAAGCAGCTGGCGCTGATCTCGAAGTACAAGTCCGAGTTCCTGGCGAACATGTCGCACGAGCTGCGCACGCCGCTCAACAGCCTCTTGATCCTGGCCAAGATGCTCGCCGAGAGCGAGGCGGAGGGGCTCAGCCCCAAGCAGGTGGAGTACGCCCGCACGATCTACTCGTCGGGCCACGACCTGCTGGCGCTGATCAACGAGATCCTCGACCTCTCCAAGATCGAGGCCGGCAAGATGACGATCGACCGGCGGCGCGTGCGGCTCGACGCCGTGACGGGCTTCGTCGAGCGCAGCTTCCGGCAGGTCGCCGCCCAGAAGGGGCTCTCGCTGCGCGTCGAGATCGCGGGGGACGCGCCGCCCACGATCACCACCGACGAGCAGCGGCTGCAGCAGGTGCTCAAGAACCTGCTGGCGAACGCGGTCAAG
>CAYRNE010000558.1:0-1559 GCA_964425245.1 uncultured Devosia sp. | reverse complement strand
TCGCCCCCTATGGAAAAGCCCATGGACCCTGCCCAGACGCCCGCCGCGCAGAACCACGACGCCGGCGCAGTCCCGCCCGAATCGCCCGCCACCGAGCCTGCCGCCCCCCAGAAGGAGTATGGCGAGGCCAATATCAAGGTCCTTGAAGGCCTCGAAGCGGTTCGCAAGCGGCCGGGCATGTACATCGGCGACACCACCACCCGCGGACTGCACCACCTGGTCTACGAGATTGTCGACAACGCCATTGACGAGCACATGGCCGGCCGCTGCGACAATATCGCGATCAAGATCAACGCGGATGGCTCCTGCTCGATTGTCGACGATGGTTCGGGCATTCCCGTTGGCCCCTACGAGCACACCAATCCACAGCTCAACGGGCGCCCCACGGTGGAGATCGTCTTCACCGTTCTCCACGCCGGCGGTAAGTTCGATCACGATGCCTACAAGACCTCCGGCGGGCTGCATGGCGTCGGCGCCTCGGTCGTCAATGCGCTTTCGGAATGGGTCGAGATCGAGATCTCCCGCAAGGGCAGCGTCTATGCGATGTCCTTCGAACGCGGCAAGGTCGCCGAAGCGCTCCATGTCATCGGCCAGCGGACCAGGACCGGCACGAAGGTCACCTTCAAACCCGACCCCCAGGTCTTCCCCGAGACGACCTTCAGCTACGAAATCCTCGCCACGCGGCTGCGCGAACTTGCATACCTCAACCCCGGCCTGACGATCAATATCGAGGACGAACGTGTCGGCAAGGCCGAGGTCTTCAACTTCCCCAACGGTATTGCCCAGTTCGTAACGGCCCTCAACGAAGGGAAGGCCGTCGTCAATGAGCCGCCCATCTTCTTCAGAGGCGAGGATCCCGAGAACAACCTCGTGATCGAGGTGGCGCTCCAGTACAACGACACCTACAACGAGACGCTTCTCACCTTTGCGAACAACATCAACACCATCGAGGGCGGCACTCATCTTTCGGGCTTCAAGACCGGTCTCACCCGAACGCTCAACAACTACGCCCGCAACAACAACATCCTCAAGAACGATTCCGCGCCGAGCGGAGAGGATCTGCGCGAAGGGCTCGTGGCGGTCGTGTCCGTGAAGGTCTCCGATCCGCAGTTCGAAGGGCAGACGAAGACCAAGCTGGGCAATGCCGAGGTCGAAGGCTTCGTCAATTCTGCCGTCGGTCAGCAGCTTGGCGCCTGGCTCGAAGAGCATCCCCAGGATGCGAAGCGCATCTGCCTTAAGGGCATCATGGCGGCCCAGGCACGCGAGGCGGCGCGGCGGGCGCGTGAACTGACCCGCCGCAAGGGCGCCTTCGATATCGGCGGCCTGCCCGGCAAGCTCTACGACTGCACCTCTAAGGACGTCAACAGCTCCGAACTCTTCCTCGTCGAGGGTGACTCCGCAGGTGGCTCCGCCAAGGGCGGTCGCGACAATCGCACGCAGGCGATCCTCCCGCTCAAGGGCAAGATCCTCAACGTCGAGAAGGCCCGCCTCGACAAGATCCTCGGCTTCGAGGAAATCCGCATCATCGTCCAGGCGCTCGCCTGTGGCATCGGGACCGA
>CAYRNE010000557.1:0-1565 GCA_964425245.1 uncultured Devosia sp. | reverse complement strand
GTGAAAAGCCCGAAGGTCTGGGTGTCCAGATCTCACGCATCGTCAGCATCGTCAGAGCGTTGGGCATCCCGGTCATCTACTGCGATGGCTACGAGGCCGATGACGTCATCGCTACACTGGTTACCTGGGCGGAGGGCGTCGACGACCTTGAGACGGTGATCGTCTCAAAGGACAAGGATCTTCAGTGCCTGCTATCACCCAGCGTCAAGATGTATCAGCCACAGACTGATACGTGGACGACCCACGATGACGCAGTGGCTCGGTGGGGTGTGCCTCCTTGCGACATCACGCATGTCCAGACACTCTGCGGAGATTCAACTGACAACATCCCCGGTGTCAAGGGCATCGGCGAAAAGCGTGCTGTAGAGCTGATACAGAAGTACGGCTCAGTCGATGGCGTCTTCGAGAACATCGATGCACTGACACCCGCTCTCCGGGCCAATCTCATCGCTGCCCGTGACACAGGTGTGATTGAGCTGACGCGACAGCTCGTGTCGCTGAGTACCAACATTCCCCTCAGCTTCGATCCCGACTCACTCGAATGGAGGGGCCTTGACTTGAAGAAGGTCAGACCGATCTTCCGACTACTAGGATTCAAACGATGGCTGAAGTGACAAACACCATGATCAACTGCCCGTGCTGCGGGGAACTCAGTGCGTCAGTTGAGAGAAGGCATAGGTACACCGCATACGTCGATGATTCCATGAATTACCTATTCAGCTGTGATCTCTGCTACAAGGAGGATTGTGACGAGATGGAAGAGTTGTGGCGTGACTACTATAGTGGTCGGCTCTGAGAGGTGGTAGATGGGTAAGGTGAAGAGAACCCCCGAGCACATCGCACTCAGGAAAGCGGTGAAGAATTTCATCAAGGCTGAGTTCGCTTTTCGGCTGGGTCCGCATGCATACAGCCGGATCGTTGAGGAGTTCTACAATGAGGCGCTCGAAGAGCTCCGTGAGGAGAGGACGGGCGAACCTGATCTGCGCGGTGCCGCTAGATTCTTCGGACTCGAGCAATTCAAGCAGGGTGAGCTGACAGGGACGCGATGTGCGGTGTGCCGAAAGAAGCAGTTTATGGGCGTCGCTGGTATCACCTGCCCGAATGGGCATGGTGGGGCAGATTCTCTAGAAAGTCCCGCCTGAGGGATGACTGTCAGGCTCACTCGCACGCGCTTGCCTATAGGTTGCGAGTGATCTTCGATGGGCATGAGCGCTGAGTGATCACCGGATACATGGAAAGACCCGGAGGGCTCCGGCCCTCCGGGTCGATCACCAGCACCGATCAGGCGACCGTCGCACCTGCTGCCTTTGCAGCCAGGTTCATCTCCGAGAGCCGAGCGATGTGCTTGAGATGCTTCAGCAGGATTCCGAGCTTCGTCTGCTTGCGATACTGACCGAATCCCCCTGCGCGTGACAGGTACTCGCAGCCACCGCGTGGCCCCACCCAGCCGATATGATCCTCGCAAAACCGCAGTTCTGACTGGACCCTGAACTCAACGATCGACGAGCCCTTGCGGGACGCGGTGACCTTGACATCAGCGTCGAGCCCCGCCGCTTCGATGATCG
>CAYRNE010000556.1:0-1566 GCA_964425245.1 uncultured Devosia sp. | reverse complement strand
ATGCGGCTCGGCGGCGGTCGAGCGCAGCCAGAACGGATTGTCGAAATGCTCGCCCGCGAGAATGTCGCGGTGGAAGTTGATGTCGGTATAGATGATCGGCACCTTGCCGGTATGCGCTTCCATCGCTGCGAGCATGACGCGGATCTTTTCGAGGATGTCTTCGCGGTTGTGCCTGTTCCGGCACTTCGAGTGATTGTTCCACTCAACGTCGAGCACCGGCGGCAGCGCGTCGCGATCGCTGGGCATCATCTTCACGAACCAGGCGGCCTGCTCCTTGGCGAGGCTGCACCAGGTCATGAAGTGATAGACGCCGCGCGCCACCCCGGCCTCGCGTGCCCGGCTCCAGTTCTGGTGGAAGTTGGGATCGATGTAGTCCTTGCCCTCGGTCCCCTTGATGAAGACGAAGTGCGTGCCCGCCGCGCGCGCCGCATCAAAGTCGATGCTGCCCTGGTATCGCGCGACGTCGAGTCCCTGGATCGGGAGCGCCCGCGCCCGGTCGACGCCGGGATGCGGATCGTTGTCGCCATGGATCGGTCCGCGATAATGGCCGCCGCCGCGCGCGCAGGCCGCGAGCGCCACGATGACGACGAGCAGGACCGTGAGCCGCAGTGCTTCGAACGCGGGACGACGGGCGGCGGCAGAACGCATGGGCGGAAGCACTCGGAAACAAGGACTGAAGCCTTTGAATCAACATGCGCCCATTAATGAAACCTTGCGCTAAGTCTTTGAAATTCCCGCATGGTTAATGGCGCCGCCGGCGGCGCGGATGCGCCGTAGAGCCGCCCTGGCCGAGTCGATACGGCGGCGCGAAAGAGGTCGCGGCAGGTCTAGAATTGCCGGCCGTCGCGGACTTTGCAGGAGGGGAAGGCGAAGGGATCCCGCTTGCCGTTCATGCTGGCAGCGCCCGCCGCGGAACAGCTTCTCCCCGCGATATCGGCGCAGATGTTGCCGGTATGTGAAATGTCGGAAACGTGGCCGGAGAGGTCCTCGGCATAGTCCCTTACCGACCAGTCGACGCAGACGGACTGCGCCTTCACCTCCGCCTCGCAGGTGATCTGCACCTCCGCTAGACGGTTGTTCGTGGCAAGAAATCCGGCGAACCAGCCCCCACAGTCGGCAAGACGGCTCTTGGTGCAGCGATGGGTCGAGGAAAGCGGCCGGCCCACGCCGCAGACCAGTCCTGTGGCGAGGTCCCCGCCGACGAACACCTTGTCCGCCGACGTGTAGATGTAGGTAAGGTAGCTGGTACCGGCGCTGTTGAGCGTGACGAGTTCCAGCGTCTTGTTGGTGAGCGCGCTCTGGGCCGAAGCCTGCGTTGCCGCGAATACTGCACCGCAGAAGAAAAGCACGAACCAGACCAGATACTTCGCGACGGCACCCTGCAATCCGACCTCCCAAGCCTGTGGGGCGCCAGAGCAGGGCAGCTTCGGGGCGCTGTCAAGTGCCATGATATCGCGGCCTGAGGGTGCGCAACCCCTTGCGCATGTCGCTGGTGCCGCGCGTACGTGCCCAACCCCCGTGTCCGTAAATTCACTGATGTTCCTGAAACGTTCTCGGGGTGCTACG
>CAYRNE010000555.1:0-1576 GCA_964425245.1 uncultured Devosia sp. | reverse complement strand
TGAGTTGAAGCCTCTTACCCTTACCCGTATCAACACGCCACTCGTGGTGGACGCCTACCTGGATTTTCTTCAGTTCTCCAAGGATACGGCTGCCGATATAGTCAACGGCCAATACAACGCGGGCCTCCCAGATGGAACCTACACGGACAGTTGCGAGGGGGGAAGCGGCTCCTTTGAAATCGAAGTCTCCAGCCATGGATATGAGACAGTCCACAAATACACCAACTGCTCTATAAGCGTCACGGAGGCAGGTGTCACAGATGAGGTGCTGATCTCTGGTGAGCAATCCGTTTCCAGAAGAGCAACCGGTTCTCCATCTAGCGCCACCATTAATTGGAACGATTACTCAGTGTCGGTGAACGGATCAACGCTGGTACTTGATGGCTCTTTAAAGTATGCAGGGCCGTTACAACATGACGTCGCATCCAGCTATTCAGGCATCACATCAACATTGGAAGTTGATTTGGTCTTGAGTGATGGCACCAATATGCTATCTGCCAACGATGTAACATTTACGGTTGACTTTCCGGCGATCTTTAACAGATACAAGGCCTCCGGATTTGGAACGGTAACGAAGCCCGACCTGCCACATCTGTTTTTCAGGGCAATCCATTCTATAGAGGGAGGATTAGGCATAAATGACACAGCCGTTGAAATGTCGTGGGATGCGAACGGAGAGAGGCTCGTTTTCTCCGGGGCATCCCCAGCAGTGAGCTATCTTGATGCCACGCGGCATGGCTTTTTTATCCGATGGGACGAAGACTCTGATGGCTTGGTAGAGGCCAACGTTTTTCTCACCGAAAATGAATATCCCTTTATTTATGAACATTTGGGTGAGGAAAGTACGGACATATATTTTACACGCTACACCACGCCAGTTTTGTCGCTACCCCCTGCACATCCTTTCGAAGGTAGTTACGCACGCGTCTCGTTGAGTCGCAGTGCATCAGTAGAAATTGACGTTCAGGAGCTATTTACCAACAAGGCTGGCTCGTTACTTACCTACGAGATAAACAATCAACGCGAGTCCAGTGATTGGGAACAAATTGAGGCTGGTCGCTTCAAACTTCTATTTCCAAACTCAACGGGCCACGAGATCTATGAACTGGAAGTCACAGCGGTGGATGCAAATGGTAACCGTTCGCCTGCCATTACCGTAACGGTGTATATGAATGACGATCTGGCAGACACTGACGTCGATGGCGTTCTGGATATCGATGATCCAGATAGAGATAATGATGGTGTGGTCAATGGGCATGACCGGTTTCCAAAAAACCCTGAGGAATGGTCGGATTTAGATAACGATCGCATTGGCGATAATAATGACACCGACTTGGATAACGACGGCGTTGTTAACGATGATGACGCTTTTCCCAAGAGCGTAACCTGTAGCAGCTCGGATGCCGGGGACGAATATGGATGCTACCTTGACGGGAGTTACGCTTTCAATGACGGAGAATCAATCATCTATTTTATCAAAGGGCTACGTCTTGTACGGTTTGACACCAACACGAATAGCTTTCTGGTACCATCACATACACTGGATATGGACGGCAATGTCTCTACTGGTGTATAT
>CAYRNE010000554.1:0-1577 GCA_964425245.1 uncultured Devosia sp. | reverse complement strand
GAAGGCATCGGACCCGCCGGGATGAACACGGCCGGAATATGCCCGAAGGTCAGCGCTCCGATCATGAGGCCAGGCACGATCTTGTCGCAGATGCCGAGATAGACGGCGGCGTCGAACATGTTGTGGCTCAGCGCGATGGCCGTCGCCATGGCGATGACATCGCGGGAGAAGAGGCTCAGGTCCATCCCCGGCTGGCCCTGGGTGACGCCGTCGCACATCGCGGGGACGCCGCCCGCGACCTGTGCCGTCGCGCCGGCCTCGTGCGCCGCCTCCTTGATGATCGCGGGATAGGTCCCGTAGGGCTGATGGGCACTCAGCATGTCGTTGTAGGAGGTGACGATGCCGAGATTCGGTGTCCTGGTGCCGGCGAGCTTCGCCTTGTCCGCCGGCGCGCAGGCGGCAAAGCCGTGGGCGAGGTTGCCGCAGCTCAGCACCGAACGATGGACGCCGCCTTCGCGGGCGGCCTCGATCCTCTCGAGATAGTCGCGCCGGCTCGCCGCGCTCCGCGCCGCGACACGGTCGGTCACGTCCTGAATGGACTTACGGACAGACATCGGAAGCTCCCAGGGTGCGAGCCCGCTCAGGGGCTCCAGTAAACCGTGAGGGGGGCGGCGGACTGGCGCAGTACGGCCCTGACCGGCATGACCTCTACCGGACCCTCGGCGAGGGCATCGGCGAGCACCGCTGCCTTTTCCTCTCCCTCGATATGAAGGTAGAGCGCCGCCGTTTCCAGTAGGCGCGGCAGGGTCAATGTGACGCGCGGCTCCCCCGCGCCGGGGGCACGCATCGAGACGACAGGCCCCGCCCCGGTCAGCGCCTCGGCGAGGTTGTCGCCGCCCGGAAAGAACGAAGCCGTGTGACCGTCGCTCCCCATGCCGAGCACCACGGCGTCGAACCGCGGCGGCAGCACCTCGAGCTGCGCGCGGGTGCGCGCAAGCGCGTCCTCGTCGGGCTCCGCGCCGCCCGCATAAAGCGGGATGAAGCGGGCAGAGGCCGCCGGCCCCTGCAGCAGCCGTTCGTTGACAAGCGCGGCATTGGAGCGGTCGGAGGTTTCGGGCACCCAGCGCTCATCGACGAGCGTGACGTGCACGCGCGACCAGTCGACGTCGTCGCGACGGCCGAGCACGCCAAAGAATTTCTTCGGCGTCGAGCCTCCCGAGACGGCGAGCGCGGCAACACCGCGGCCGGCGCAGCCGGCCTTCAGGTCATCCGCCACCGCCTCGGCGAGGGCGAGGGCGAGATCCTCCTTGCTGCCGAAGCTGCGCCGGGCCGGTGTCAATTGGCATCCTCGTGCCAGGTGCGGCCGTCGCGCTCGATGAGCGCAATCGCCCCCGTGGGACCCCAGGTGCCCGCGGTATAGGGCTGGGGCGAATCGGGCGCCGCGTCCCAGGCCTCGCGGATCGGATCGACCCAGGACCATGCGGCCTCCAGTTCGTCGCGGCGCATGAACAGCGTCTGGTTGCCCCGGATTACGTCGAGCAGCAGCCGCTCGTAGGCTTCGGGCGTCCGCTCGGCGAAGGTCTCGGCAAAGCTCAGGTTGAGCGGCACCTGCCTCAAACGCATGCCGCCCGGTCCGG
>CAYRNE010000553.1:0-1586 GCA_964425245.1 uncultured Devosia sp. | reverse complement strand
CCCCTTCTGCCCCCCCTCCAGCGCCTGCCGGTAGAAGGCGTTGCTTTCGCGCGCCGTAGAGAAGCCCGCGTACTGGCGGACGGTCCACGGACGACCGGCGTACATCGTCGCCCGGACGCCGCGGGTGAACGGCGCCTGTCCCGGCAGCTCGCCCGCTGCCGCTTCGGGCACGTCGCCGGCGAAATAGGCCGGCTTCACCGGAAGCGCGCCGTAGTCACGCGTCAGCGACTCGAGAGGGACACCGCGCAGCTCCTTTTGTGCCAGTGCGGCCCAGGTCTCGTAAGTTGCGGTGGTGATGGCAGGTTCAGGCATTGCGATCCCCCGCCCCGAGCTGCCCCACAAAGGGGGAGGCGTCCTGGCCATGAACACCCCTCTCGGCGCTTCCAACGCCGTCGCGGTTCCTGCGTCCACCCTCCCCCTTGTGGGGACGGTTGGGGAGGGGGTTCTTTGGGAAACTAGCGCTCATACCGCATCGAATTCCAGGATCACCTCGTCGACAGCCAGCACCGCGCCGGCGGTGACCCGCAGCTTCGCTATTCTGGCGCGGCGTTCGGCGCGCAGCACGTTCTCCATCTTCATCGCCTCGACCACGGCGAGAGTCTGGCCCGCCTCGACTATCTCCCCCTCGGCGACGGGGAGCCGTACCAGTTGTCCCGGCATGGGACAGACGAGGTACCGGCTCATGTCCGGGGGTCCCTTTACCGGCATAAGCGGAAGGAGCTTGGCAACATGCGGCGGCAGCACGGCGACGGCGAGGTCGGCGCCGCGATAGCGAATACGAAAGCCGCCAGTGCGGCGGGTGACTTTCATCACCAGCACGTCGCCATCGACGCGCACGCGGCCGATCGTATCGCCCGGACGCCAGTTCATTTCGACCAGCGTGCGCCCGCCGCCCGCCTGCTGGAGCCAGTATTCGCCGTGTCCATCCGAAATGGCGTAGGTCCACTGGCGCGCGCCGATCACGACCGTGCGCCGGTTGTTTTGCCGCGGGAAGCCGAGCCCGTCGCGCCCGACAAAGCCCCGGCTTTCGTGCGCGAACGCTGCGGCTGCCGCAAAAGCGCTGACGCGCTGCAACACTATCTCATCCAGCTCGACGCCGCTGAATTCGCCGGGGAACTCCTCGGCGATGTAAGCCGTCGTCAGTCGCCCCTCGCGGAACCGCTCCTGCCCCATCACGGCCGACAGAAACGGCAGGTTATGCGCCACCCCCTCGATCTCGAACTCATCGAGCGCATCGGCCATCGCGCCGATCGCCGCTTCCCGCGTCGGTGCCCAGGTGCAGAGCTTGGCGATCATGGGATCGTAAAAGGCCGAGATCTCGCCGCCTTCGTAAACGCCGGTGTCGTTGCGGACGACGCGGTTTTCGAAACGCCCCTCCTCGGGCGGCCGGTAGCGCGTCAAGCGCCCCGTCGAGGGCAGGAAGTTGCGGTAGGGATCTTCGGCGTAGAGCCGGCTCTCGATGGCCCAGCCGCCGACCTTCACGTCCTCCTGCGCGAATGGCAGCCTCTCGCCCGCAGCGATCCGCAGCATGAGTTCAACGAGATCGAGGCCGGTGACGAGCTCGGTCACCGGGTGCTCGACCTGCA
>CAYRNE010000552.1:0-1592 GCA_964425245.1 uncultured Devosia sp. | reverse complement strand
CGTAGAGGAAGAACACCGTGAACGGCAGCGCGAAGGCGACGTAGACGATGATCAGCCCCGGAAGCGTGTTGAGCATGCCGAAGCCACGGAGCGTGTTGAACAGCGGCACGACCGCGAGGAAGATCGGGAACGTCAGGCCGGCCAGCATCAGGTAGTAGATGATCTGGTTGCCCTTGAACTGGTAGCGCGCCAGGACGTACGCGCACATCGCGCCGAGCAGCATGACGATGACGAGCGCGGCGCCGACGACGATCACCGTGTTGAAGAAATAGAGGCCGATGCTGGCGGTCGTCCAGGCAGAGACGTAGTTGTCGAAATTGAAACTCGTCGGCAGCGCGAAGGGCGACTGGAAGATCTCCGCCGTCGTCTTGAACGACGACATCGTCACCCAGATCAGCGGCGCGCACACAATGACGACCCAGCCGATCAGCGCGGTATGCGCGATGCCGGCGACCACGCGGTCCGTGAAGATCGACGGCCGGGAGGGCTTGGCGATGCGCGGCGGCCGCGAGGTTGCATCCTGCTTGAGCGACGCGGGCGCTTCCGGTGCGGCAGGAGCCGCGTCGGCGATTTCGGCTGCGGCGGCAGCGCCGGGAGCGGCGCTGGACACCGCCTTCGCGCGGAGCGCCTCGACCGCGGCGCGAACGTTGTCCGACCGTTCCGAGGCGGTTTCGGCCGCCGGCGGTTTCGCCGCCTTTGTCTTTTTCGGCTTCCGCTCGCCGGTGAGATAGAAGACGAGGAACACGATCGCGGCAAAGGCGAGGGTGATGATCGCCAGCGTCGCGCCCATCGAGGTCGCGTACCCGAACTTGCCCTTCTTGAAGGCGGTGTTCAGCAGGTGCTGGCTGATCACCACCGTCGAATTCGCCGGACCGCCGCTGGGGTTGAGCGCCTGCATATAGACGAAGGCGTCGAGCGCGAGGATGCCGAGATAGATATAGGCCGTGCGGATCGTGTCGCGGATCATCGGCACGGTGATGCTGATCGCGGTGCGGAAACGTCCCGCGCCGTCGACCCGGGCTGCGTCATAGACCTCGGCGGGAATGCCTTTGATCGCCGCGATGAACAGCACCATGTAGAAGCCGACCATCGACCAGGCGATGACGAAGATCGAGGCGCCCATCGCCGTGCGCTCGTTGCCGAGCCAGGCGAAGGACTTGAAGAAGTCGAACCCCATCGCCGTCAGGATGCCGTTCAGCAAGCCGCTCGAGGGGTCGTACATCTGCGCCCAGAGGATGCCGATGACGATGGCCGGGATCGTGTAGGGGAAGAAGGAGATGACCCGGTAGATGCCGGAATGGCGAAGTCCCTGGATTTCGCCGCGGGTGACGCCGCCCACCGTCACCAGCGTCGCGAGCGTCAGCGACAGGACGATGACGAGCGGCGGCAGGATCAGCACCAGCACGATGCTGTTGAGCACCGCCTTGACGAACACCGGGTCCTGCGTCAGCGCGAAATAATTGGCCAGGCCCACGAAGTTCATTTCCTTCGAGAAGCCCGACCAATCGGTGAGCGAATAGTAGAAGGCCTGCACGAATGGCGAGATCACGAAGATCACATAGATCGCGAGCGGAAGCCCGAGGAACACCAGG
>CAYRNE010000551.1:0-1605 GCA_964425245.1 uncultured Devosia sp. | reverse complement strand
GGGCGCTCCTCGTGGTGTGGCCGCTGGTCGCTGGAGCTCCGCCGGATGGTGAACAGATACGACGACCGGGCATTGCCCTGTGGAGCGGCGCCGCCGTCCTTTCGAGTCTGGGCCTGTTGCTCGGCCCACTGAATGACGGCGTGGCGTGGAATCTGGTGGATCCCCTGACCCATGCCGTCGAACCAAACCCCGATCGAGCGAACCTCGCGCTGTGGAAAGGGGTAAAACCGCCGCTCGTCCTGAGCTTGGTCTCGATCGCCCTCGGCATCGCCGCGTACCGCTATCGGGCGGCGCTCAGGAGCTTGCTCTGCAGCCGAGGGCTTCGGGCCCTCCCGTCTGCCGACGCGGTCTACGAGACGGGCTATCGAGCCCTCAATCGCTTCGCGGAGCTGCAAACCGCCGTGATCCAGCACGGCGTGCTGCGGCGGTACCAAGCGGTGGTGCTGGTCACGTTGGCCGCCGCCCTGTGTTTGCCCTTCGCATCGTCGTGGCGCCTGCCCTCGGGCCAGTTCGAGGGGGTGCGCGCGATGGATCTGGTCCTGGTGTCGGCCGTGGCCGCCGGTGTTTTGCTGGCAGCGGTGGCGAAGGGACGCCTCGTGCCAGTGCTGGCGGTGAGTTTCGTGGGCTTGGTCTTGGCCGCCGTCTTCGTCCTGTTTGGAGCGCCGGACGTCGCGCTCACGCAGTTCGCGGTCGAGACGCTGCTGCTCGTCGCGGTCGTGGTGGCGGTGGGCGGCATGAATCCCGAGCTGGCCGAGCCGCGATCCACCCGGCGCCGCGGGCTCGACGCAGTGTTGTCAGCGCTGGTCGGCGCCGGCGTCACGTTCGTTCTGCTGCTCGTGCTCGAGATCCCGTTCGACGCAACGCTCTCCGAGCGGGTGGCGGACCAGAGCGTCCCGGAGGCCCACGGCCACAACCTGGTGAACGTCATCCTGGTGGACTTTCGGGCGTTCGACACGCTCGGCGAAATCAGCGTGCTGGTCGCCGCGGGGCTCGGCGCGGCCGCGGTGCTGCACGTGGCGAGGGTAGGGGCCCGATGAAAGATTCGCTTTTGGCACGGGTCACCGAGCGGGGGCTGTTCGTTTTGCTGCTGCTGGTGGCTGCGTGGCTGTTTTTGCGGGGCCACGATGCCCCTGGCGGCGGGTTCGTGGCCGGCGTGATCGCCGGCATCGCCTGGGCCCTCCGGGCCTTCACCCGGGGCCCGGAGGCCGGGTACACCGCGTTGCGGATAGACCCGGACAAGCTGTCGGCGTTCGGCCTCCTCTTGGCAACGGTCACCGGCGCCTTGGGCGCCGTTTTGGACGGCGTCTATTTGTCCAGTCACTGGGCCGACATCGAGCTGCCCTTGAAGCTGTCCTTTTCCGTAGGCACCCCCATGCTCTTCGATCTCGGCATTTTCCTCGTGGTGCTCGGGGTCACCACCCGGATCGTGCTGGGTCTGCAGCAATTCACGAGCGCATCATGAACACCCTGTATGCTTGCATGGCCGGCGTATTGATTGGAGGGGCGGCGTACCTGCTGTTGGCGCGCGATCTGATCCGCCTGCTCCTGGGATTGATGCTGCTGGTCGTCGCGACCCCGTGCCCGCTGCTCATCGGCATCCCGGTG
>CAYRNE010000550.1:0-1607 GCA_964425245.1 uncultured Devosia sp. | reverse complement strand
CGAAGCACGCGCTCAACTACCTCAAGCTCGACGGCACGGTCGGCTGCATGGTCAACGGCGCGGGCCTGGCGATGGCGACGATGGACATCATCAAGCTCTACGGCGGCGAGCCGGCCAACTTCCTCGATGTGGGCGGCGGCGCTTCCACCGAGAAGGTCACCGCGGCCTTCAAGATCATCACCGCCGACCCCAACGTCAAAGGCATCCTCGTCAACATCTTCGGCGGCATCATGCGCTGCGACGTGATCGCGGAAGGCGTCATCGCCGCCGTGAAGGACGTTGGCCTTGAGGTGCCGCTGGTCGTCCGGCTCGAAGGCACGCGCGTCAAGGAGGGCAAGGCCATCCTCGATCAATCCGGCCTCGACGTGATCAGCGCGGACGACCTCGACGACGCAGCGCAGAAGATCGTCGCCGCTATCCGGGGCCGCCAGTGAGGCCACTAGCCGCCATCGCCCTCCTGGCACTGGCGGCGACCCCGTCGGCGGCCCAGGATTCCGGTTACGAACAGGCGTTCGTCGATGCCTTTGGCGAAGCCTGCGTGCCCGAGCGGCTGAGCTACGAGGGAACAAAGGCCAACGCCGAGGGGCTCGGATGGGTCGCTGCGGCGCGCGGCGATCACCCCGAACTGGCGACCATGATGGCGAAGATGGACGCGGGCCTCGCGGAAGCCGCGGACATGCAGCCGACCATCGCCTACCAGCTTTACACGAAGCCCGTCGCGGACGTGCCGCACTATCTCGTCGTCACCCGCTCTTCGTTCGTCATGGACGGCAGTCTGGGCGAACAAGACGAGGAGCCAGAGGTTTGGACCTATATCGGCTGCTATCTCTACAATTTCGATGCGGCTGGGCCCATCGATCCGGCGCCGATGACGGCGCTCGTCGAAAAGCCGATCTCGCGCTCGATCGATCAGGACGGTCTCGTGGGCCACGTCTGGGGGCCGCCCTGTCCGATGCCGCGAACCGGCGACAGCTACCTGAGCTTCATCGCGGACAACAGCCCGGCTGCCGCGCAGACCGGCTTTTCCGGTCTCATGGTCAAGTTCGAAACCTCCGAGCCCGATCCGGGCGAAGAGGTGCCGGAGACGTATTGCTGATGGCCTTGCTCACTTCACCGCAAGTCTTCCATGCCGCCGAAGCCGCTCATCGCCATCAGATTTCTTGTCGGTATGGCGCGATTGTCGCAGCGGCCGAGCGTCTCGGTGCGACGATGCTATACAGCGAGGGCCTGAACCATGGCCAGACTGATGGCGAAATGCGCGCCGTGAACCCGTTCCTCGAAAACTGAGACGCCGCTCCATGTCCATTCTCGTCGATTCCGCTACCCGCGTTCTGGTGCAGGGACTGACCGGCAAGACCGGCACGTTCCACACCGAGCAGGCGCTCGCCTATTTCGGCACCAGGATGGTCGGCGGCACGCATCCGAAAAAGGGCGGCGAGACCTGGACCTCGGGTGTCGACGGCACGGCGCTCCCGATCTTTGCGACTGTCGCCGAGGGCAAGGAGAAAACCGGCGCCAATGCCAGCGTGATCTACGTGCCGCCCGCCGGCGCAGCGGCAGCGATCATCGAGGCGATCGACGCCGAAATCCCGCTCATCGTCTGCATC
>CAYRNE010000549.1:0-1611 GCA_964425245.1 uncultured Devosia sp. | reverse complement strand
CAAGGACCAGCTCGACCGCCTCGTTGCGCAGGGGACGCCGACGCTGGGCCTCGCTCTCGCCGTGTCGCTCCTGATCGCGCTCTGGAGCGCCGGGGCAGGCGTTCGGGCGCTGTTCGAGGCAATGAACGTCACCTACGAGGAGGAGGAGGATCGCAATTTCCTCGTTCTCAATGCGGTCACGCTGCTCTTTACACTCGCGATCCTCGTCGCAGCGATCGTGATGATTGGCGTCGTCGTGCTCATGCCGGCGGTTCTGGGCTTTTTCGGCCTGGGGGAGGGGCTCGAATGGCTGATCCGGGTCGGCAGCTACGCGCTGCTTGCCGCGGTGATCTTCGCCGGGCTTTGCGCACTCTACCGTTACGGGCCGAGCCGCCACCGCGCGAAGTGGCGCTGGGTCGTCCCGGGTGCCGTCTTCAGCCTCGTCGGCATCCTCGCCGTATCGTTGCTCTACTCGTGGTACGCGGCCAATTTCGCGAACTACGACGCGACCTACGGCTCGCTCGGCGCGCTGATAGGGTTCCTGATCTGGATCTGGCTCTCGCTGACCATCGTCATCGTCGGCGGCGAGCTGGCGGCCGAGATCGAGCACCAGACGGCCGCCGATTCCACCGTTCCGCCGGAGAAGCAGATCGGCGAGCGCGGCGCCGCCATGGCCGATACGGTGGGCAAGGCCGCCTTCGAGAAGGAAGAGCATAGCCCCGACTGGCAGGACGGCTTCCGCGCCGGGCTCGAATCGTCGAGGCGCCCGCGGCGCAGGCGCGGCTCATGGGCGGGGCTGGCCCTCGCCCTGCCGGCCGCGGCCGTGCTCTACTGGCTCGAAAGCCGCCGCAAGCCGACGAGCTGAGCCGCAGTCCGCAGCATCACCGCCGTCGCGAGGCACCGGCGAGGTTGTCTGTACGCCAGCCGTGGCGTACAGAGCCGCGCTGTTGCCCGCGAGGCAAACCCGGTCAATCGTGACCTCCAGGAGACCAGACATGTCGATCAAGGTGACGTTCCCCGACGGTGCTGTGCGCGAATACGCGGCCGGCACGACCGGGACCGCCGTGGTCGAAAGCATTTCGCCGAGCCTCGCGAAGAAGACGGTAGCGATGAGGGTCGACGGCGTTCTCTCCGATCTGTCCGACCCGCTCCAGGCGGACACCAAGGTGGAGTTCGTCAGGCGCGACGATCCGGCGGCGCTGGAACTGATCCGCCACGATGCCGCGCACGTTCTTGCAGAGGCTGTCCAGGAGCTCTGGCCGAAGACGCAGGTCACCATCGGACCGGTCATCGAGAACGGCTTCTTCTACGACTTCTACCGCGAGGAGCCGTTCAGCGAGGACGATCTGCGCGCCATCGAAAAGAAGATGGGCGAGATTGTCCAGCGCGGCGCGGCCTTCACCAAGGAGGTCTGGGACCGCGAGGAGGCCAAGCGCGTCTTCGCCGCCAAGGGCGAGAACTTCAAGGTCGAGCTGGTCGATGCCATTCCACCCGACCAGGATGTCAAGATCTACAAGCAGGGCCAGTGGTTCGATCTTTGCCGCGGGCCGCACATGCGGACGACGAGGGATGTCGGCCAGGCCTTCAGGCTGACCAAGGTTGCGGGGGCCTACTGGCGCGGCGACAGCAATC
>CAYRNE010000548.1:0-1611 GCA_964425245.1 uncultured Devosia sp. | reverse complement strand
ATGGATGAGATCACGCATTTCGTGCTTGGCGAGACGGTCGCAGCGATCGATCATCTCGACGACGCCTTCGGCCCCCAGGCCTCGATCAGCATCAACATCGCCGCGCGGCAGGCGGGGGATGCTGCCTTCATGCGCTCGCTGACCGAGGCCATCGACACGACCGGTTTCGCGCGCCGCTTCACGCTGGAGCTGACCGAGGAAGCCTTCATCGCCAAAAGCGCGTTCCAGGCCGAGGTGCTGCCGATGATCCGCGAGATCGGGGCACGCGTCTCGATCGACGATTTCGGCGTGGGCTATTCCTCGCTCGCCGAGCTTGCCGACATCACCGCCGATGAAATCAAGGTCGACCGCTCCTTCATTACCGACATTCACCGGCGGCCGCGCAGCCAGAGCGTGCTCAAGGCGATCGAGTCTCTGGGCCATGCGCTCGGCATGTCGGTGCTGGTCGAAGGGGTGGAGACAGCCGACGAACTGGCGTACCTGCAGGCAGCGACCCGCATCCGGCTGGCGCAGGGGTTCTATTTCTCGAAACCAATGCTGCTGGGCGAGTTGCCGCTCAAACGCAACTCCGAAGGCCGGCGGGAGGCGACGCCCCCGCGCGAACATGCCATGAGCCGCCTCGCCATGCCGCGGGCGGCGATCGCCAACCGCGGGCACTAGCCGGGCATCGGGGCTCAGCCGTCGCGCTGGCCGGCGTCTCCCGCAAGGCCGATCTCGTCGGCGACGGCGGTTTCGGGATGGTCCTCGGCCGGGGCGATCTCACGGTGCCACCGGCCGCGCTCGTCCTCGTACTCGATATCGGTCGTCTCACCCTCGAGCTGCTGGCGCTGCGCCGCCGCCTCGGCGGCGCGCCGCGCGGCCTCGTGCGTCGAGAAGGTTTCGGAGTAAACGTCGCCCACCTTGTAGGCCCATCCGGTGTCGTGACGCACGACTTCGTAGGTCACCCTCGCCATTTCAGTGTCCCGTCCTGTTTATCTCGTTTGCAACGCGCCGCGGATCGTTGGCGTCGCGCCCCATGTCGTCCTGATTGTCGTCGAGCTGCCGGCGCGTCTCGCGTGTCGGGTCGTCCCGGCGCGAGCGCTCGTGCGCCGCATCCCGCTCTTCCGCCGTCTGCTGCCGGGGCTTTGGCTTTTCGCGTGTCATGGCCGCCTCCGAACCTTGTTGGCGGAGGTCAACACGGGGGCGGCCGATCCGTTCCCCGTTGGGGCCGGCCGGCTGCGGCGGCCGGTCAGGGTTCCCCGCCGGCGCCTGCCTTTGCGGTTTCCGCCCGCGGCTCGGGCAGGGCGACCCAGATGAGCAACGCCGCGACAACCGCCGGCACGCCGGCGAGCGCGAGGATATTGGCGCCCCAGGAGTCGACGGCCATGCCCCCGAGCCCGGCCGCGAGTGCCATGCCGATGTTGAGCGCCGCCATGTCGAGCGAGATCGCGACCGGTACCGAACTCGGCGCGAGATGCGCCATGTGGCTGCAATGAGCGATCCAGAACCCCCAGCCCGTGTAGCCCTGGAGGGCGAAGGTGACGAGCAGGGCAGGGAGCCGCACCTCCTCCGGCAGATAGGGCAGCGCCGCAAAAGCTCCGAGCAGAGCGAGGACGGCGAGCATCGACACCG
>CAYRNE010000547.1:243-1613 GCA_964425245.1 uncultured Devosia sp. | reverse complement strand
TTGCACCCTGCTCGTGGCGGACGAGGATGTGCTGCACGGCATCCTGCTGGAACAACGCGTCGTAGATCGGCAGCACCGCGCCGCCGGGATAGCCGAAAATGTGCTCGACACCCTGGTCCTTCAGCGCCTCGATCACCATCTCCGCGCCCGTCATCTGCTGTGCCATCGCACGTTCCTTCTCTTCCTGTCCCCTCTGCCTGCCGCGGGAGAGGGTGGCGGCTGCCGGCTGCCCATCGCCGAAACCGGGCAACAAAAAAGGCCCCCGAGGGAGCCTTGGCGCGCACCAGCCATCGCGCGGGGACTTATCCCGCGTGACCGATGCGCCTTCCTACTACGATAAGGATCGCCCGCAAGGGTCCTCTCCTGCCGGTAAGGCGCGAACGATACGCACGCTGTGCGGAGCGAGTCAACCCACGATCGCCGGCGCCGCGCCCTCCCCGGCTGGCCGGAGCCCGGTTATGCTGCCGCCCGCACACATCAGGGGACAGGCATGAAGATCATCGTCGGGTTCTTTACCACCAAGCCGGGCAAGCGCGAGGAATACCTCGCCGCCGCGCAGGAGCATCTCAGGCTCTCGCGGCTCGAGCCCGGCTGCCGCTACATCGAGCTCGTCCCCATGCCCGACCATCCCGACCGGATCGTTCTCGCCGAGGCCTTCGACAGCGAGGAGGCGCACCGCGCGCACGAGGACACCGACCATATGCGCGACCTGTGGGCGGTCGGCGAACGGCTCCTCGCCCACGTCGTCATCGACAACGTGATCGCCGCGAGCCACGAACACAAGGACGAGACGTTCGACTGAGGCGCCCGGCTTACCCCCGGGCGCGCTTCCTGACCGGCGGAGGCTTCGGCGGCGCGGGCCTGAGCCGCACGCGCAGCTGCCCACCTTCGGAGCGCACCTCCAGCGTCTCGATGGCCCGCACGAGATCGCTGAGCTTGCGGAATCCGAAGGTCCGCGAGTCGAAATCGGAGGCGAGCGCCGACAGCTGCTGGCCGACGACCCCGAGGCTGATCCAGCCGCCGTCGCCGTCGCTGTCGATCTCGGAGATCACGCGCGCGATCATCGCCGCCGCGTTCTCCAGGGGCTGGCGTGCCACGGTGGTCGCCGCTCCGCCCGCCGTCGCCGAGGCCGGCGCGGGCACGAGGTTCTCGGTATAGATGAAGCGCTTGCAGGCCTGCCGGAAGCTCTCGGGCGTCTTCTGCTCGCCGAAGCCGTAGACCGCCGCGCCTTCGTCGCGCAGGCGCGAAGCGAGCCGCGTGAAATCGCTGTCCGAGGAAACGAGGCAGAAGCCGTCGAGCCGGCCCGAGTGGAGCAGATCCATCGCATCGATGACGAGCGTGATGTCGGAGAGGAAGGGGCGCTGCCGGCG
>CAYRNE010000547.1:0-233 GCA_964425245.1 uncultured Devosia sp. | reverse complement strand
TATAGGCGAACTGCTGCTGCGGGATGATGGCGTGCCGCGCCAGCACCTCGGCCCAGCCCTTGGAGCGCGGGGAGGAGAAATCCCCATAGACGCGCCGAACCGTCGCCTCGCCCAGCTTGGCGATCTCCTCGAACAGCCCGTCGACGATCTTGGCCGAGGTGTTGTCGGCATCGATCAGAACGGCGAGACGGAGGGGGCGGCTGTTGTCGGGCATGGGGCGGCTCCTGTGGCGG
>CAYRNE010000546.1:0-1618 GCA_964425245.1 uncultured Devosia sp. | reverse complement strand
GGGCTGAGGCGGCGAGCCGTGCTCGATGCCGAGGGTCGTGACGAGACGATCCACCTTGCGCCTCTCGAAGAGACGCTCGCGCTGCGCAAGACACGGGCCGAGCGATGGCTCGACCGGTTCCACGGCCCGTGGGACTGCGACGTCTCGCCGATCTTCGAGGAAGCCGAAATCTAGCTATTCGGCCGCGACCGGCATCGGCTCGGCCGGCGGGATCGGGTCGCGACCCTCGAGATTGCCCATGGACTTGATGATGTGGTTGGCGAGCGCGTCGTAGATTCCGCCATAGGCGTGGCTCGCCCGCATGAGCGCGATCTGCGCGTCGCGCAGGCGGGGCAGGTTCCGGTCTTCGGTGATGACCCGCATTCCCGGCTGCAGCGCACTCTCGGGCAGGAAGCTGACCGCGAGGTCGGAGAGCACCGCACTCGAGATCGCGATCGCGTTCGACGACGTATAGGCGATGCGGTAGTCGCGTCCGATCCGGTTCAGCACCTCGACGGCGTTGTTCTTCCAGCAGCAGTTCTGCCCGCCCGCGATCGGCAGCGGGTCCTGCTCCAGCGACTTGCCGCCGTGCGCGGCGACCCAGAACATGCGCTCGGTGCGGAAGAGTTCACCGTATTCCTCGTTCGTACCCTGGCTGAAGACGATGAGATCGAACTTGCCGGTCTTCATGCCCTCGAGCAGTTCCTCGGACGGCTGGCACTTCACGTCGACAACGATCCGCGGGTGCGTCTTCTGGAAGCTCGACAGGATCACCGGCAGGAGCTTCACCGCATAGTCGTCCGGTACGCCGAAGCGGATCGAGCCGGCGAGATCGCCGTCCGAGAATATATCCATGATCTCGGCATTGGTACGCAGCATGCGCCGCGCCCGGGAATAGAGTTGCTCGCCGTGCTGCGTCAGGGTAACGCCGCGCCCCTCGCGGGTGAGGAGCGGCTTGCCGATGCGCTCCTCGAGCCGCTTGATTTGCATCGAGACCGCCGACTGGGTCTTGTTCACCCGGCGTGCCGCTTCGGTGAAGCTTCCGCAATCGGCGATGGCGCAGAAGGTCTGCAGCTGGTCGAGATCGAGGGGCGTGGCCATCGGGATACTCCATCACCCAATTTGATAGCGATGATGAATTCTATTCGCTGGACGAATAGATGGCAAGCGCCTAGCTTTGCCGGCATCGGTGATCGACGATCATCGCGATCCGGTTCTTCCCGCCGGAAGCGTCTCGAAAAACGGAGTCATTCCATGGCTTACTCGCTGCTCTTCGGCGAGCGGCCGCTTGCGCCCGCCACGTCGACGAAATCAGGTCCGCTGCACATGCTTTTCGGGTGGTATGCCAACGCCCGGGAACGCCGGGTCCAGCGGCTCGCGCTCTCCGCCCTGCTCGAGCTCGACGCGGCCATGCTGGAGGACCTCGGAATCGAGCGCGAGGACATCATCGAGGCGCTTCATCAGCCCCATCGCGCCGGAGCAAGGCTTGCCTCCCGCCGCGCGCAGCGGGCCGACCATTGGCTCTCTCACCCCTGACCCCCGAGGTGCCGCCGGTGCGTTGATCGCGCCCGCGGGACCCCCTCTGGGTGAGCGGGCCATCCGCCGGGCCGGCCGTGCCGGTCCGTTTCCTGACGGACTG
>CAYRNE010000545.1:0-1618 GCA_964425245.1 uncultured Devosia sp. | reverse complement strand
CAAGCCTAATTACGGAAGGTTTTGATAGCTATAGTATCTTGCATGAAACATACGCGTTGACTCGCATTTTGTATTACGTATTAACCGGAAAGAGTAGGACTGAAAAACCACCGGAGAATGTGCGTGCTTTTGTTGAGAGAGGTCTTAGCAGCAATAAGGCTCTTCGATTTAAGGGTATTGATGAATTACGTAAAGCTTTCCAAAGCATCGCGCCAATCTGATTTGGCCGTGGACCATAACAAAGCCAGCCAAAATCGTGCGCTTCTCGCACTGGACTCGCAACAAGTTGCTCGCCTTTGCTGGCAGCGTTATAGCTTTTGAAACTTGCTATGTTTTGGTGGCCTTTCAGCTACATTACAATTGGCCGGTAACCAACAATCTGGTTGGCTCTAGGGTAAATTTGAAGTTTAACTCAACGTGGTTTCGTTGTAGTCTCTGGCAAAGATCTAACGCCATGGGTGCAGCCTGGGGAGTTCATCAGCTATTGAGTAGTGCAGTAAGAACAATAATCGTGGCGCGGTCGGCTTTCAGCTCGCAGCTTCACATTAGCAATAACAAATCGCTCCATTTGACCTCCATAAGCTGACGCTTATTCCGGCAAATGAGCTCCGCGTTACAGGGGCTCTGCGAGAAAGGTTTTTAGGTAACGTGGCAGCGTCAAGCATGCGTTAATTTCCGGCTTCACGCTTGGCAAGCTCAAGGCAATTTCAAAGGCGGTTGCATTGTTCCTGATGCCTCCGCTAAAGTATGGGAAGCTGGCAATATCACCGCATTCTGCGTGGTGTGCCACTAAGAAAAATAGCGGGCCGGCAAGTGCAGCATTCTTACCGTCTCATTTATCAGCAGAGGCTTCGCTATCGCTCCGCAACGTGCGTAGCGTACTTCGCAAATCGCTGCTGTAACAAGCAAAGGCAAGCGACGCCAAAAGACGGCGCGCTTGCTTCGGGCGTTAGCGATTCAATATGGCTAGGTATTTCTGGATCATTTTCCTTGTCGTCTCCTGCGCTGGGTGTGCTATGTGGCCCGAAGGCGACGACCCAAAGGGCCGGGAGTATCGAGCTCAGGCGGAGTTCCTAATCGGCTTGCTCGAGGGGTACAGGCAGGAAAAGGGTGAGCTTCCGACTTCACTCGATATGTTGATTCCGGACTATGCTGATAGCTTGCCGAGCGTTACTAATATTCTTCGGTACTCCCCCAAGACAAAAAGCATGGGGTATACCTATACGCCGTCATGGCCACAACCAGGGCAAATTAGTTGCTCCACAATGATCGGCAGTGGTGAATGGAGTTGTCATGGCTACATTTAGTCAGTTCGCTAACAATACGCGCCAATTCGCACACTTCGTGTGCCGGACGCTCGCAAGCTCGCGCCGTTGCGCTTTGCGTTATAGCTTTTGAAATTATGGTTGGTTGGTGCCGGGGAAGTTTCAGGTTTATGCTAACGTGGCTTCGCTAACTGCTCTGGCAAAGATCGAACACCATTGGTGCAGCCTGGGAGCTTCATCTGCTCTTGGGCAGTACCGCAAAAACAATAATCGTGGCGCTGCCGGTTTTAAACCCACAGCCTCACACTTGCAATAACAAGTCGCATCAGCACGCGCCTACGGCGCTGGACAAC
>CAYRNE010000544.1:0-1625 GCA_964425245.1 uncultured Devosia sp. | reverse complement strand
GTCGCAAAAGGCAACCACCTGCTCCAATCTGGGCAGGATCGCACGGGCATCCGAGTAGGCTCGCCCCCGCGTTTTCTGATCCATTGGCAACTATGTGATATGATAAATTTATAATTTAAATGATGGATTCCGCCGTGAGTTATGACAATTCCGGGACTACCCAACGAACGGTGGTGTCCCAGGTCAGTTGAACCGTGTTGAGGGTTGCGACGTAGGATGGATGACGTTCTCCGCTCTCATCCCCTGACCCTTTCCCGTCCTGGCTCCCCGTGCCAGCCTGACCCATGGACGACCTCGCGCGCTTCTGCTGCCAGAACCCCGACTGTACGCTCTACGGCCGACGCAACGCCGACAACCTCTCGGTTTGCGGCCGGATGGGCAAGCACAAGCAGTACCGACAACTCTACTGCAACTCGTGCCGCGCCCGTTTCTCGGAGCGTAAGGGCACGCCGCTGTATCGCAGCCATCTCCCCGAGCCGACGGCGGTCTCCGTCCTGGAGCACTTGGCCGAAGGCGATGGCATCCGCCAGACCGGGCGCCTCGTCGGCGTCCACCGCGACACCGTCCTGCGGCTGGCCCGCACCGCCGGACGACACGCCCACGACGCTCATGAGGAGCTCGTGGCTTTTTCCCCCTGAGACCCGCGAGGTCCAGTTCGACGAGAAGTGGTCCTTCGTCGGGAAGAAGCAGAAGAACTGCGACCCGACCAGCCCCGCCGACGTTCACAAGGGGGACTGGTGGGATCACGTCGCCTATGATCCCGAGCATCGGCTGGTGCTGGCCGTGGTGCCGGGGGCGCGCTCGATCGAGAATGCCGAGGCGGTCATCGCCGCGGCCAAGGAGCGCACCGGGGGTGCCACGCCCCGGCTGATGACCAGCGACGAATACCCGGCCTACGCCTCGGCGATCGAGGCGGCCTTCGGTGTGCCGGTCGCTGAACGCCCCAGCGGGCCGGGCCGGCGGCCGACCCTGTCCGAGCGGCGGTTGCCGGAGGGATTGACCTACGCCACGGTGCACAAGGAGCGGGAGGAGGACCGGGTCGTGGCGGTCGGACGCCGCCTGATCTTCGGGACCGAGGCGGGCCTGGAGGCGGCGCTGAGCGGCTCGTCGGTGAGCCGGACGGCTAATACGTCGTTCGTGGAGCGCCAGCACGGCACCGACCGCGGCCAGAATGCGCGGAAGACGCGGAAGACGTATCGGTTCAGTAAGGATTGGCGTGCGCATGAGGCGATGACCTACTACACGCTGTACCGTTACAACTTCTGCTGGCCGGTCCGCACGTTACGGCAACGGGAGGGGCAGGGCCGGTGGCAGCAGCGGACGCCCGCGATGGCTGCCGGATTAACCGATCATGTATGGTCCACACGTGAATGGGTCAGCTTCCCGGCCGTTCAAGTTGCATAGGACACCACCCGACTTCGGGGATTCGTCGGAGGGGCCGGGCTTTGTTTGTGAATCGGAGGATCGCGGGCTCGAATCCCGTCAGCCATCCTCATTCCTCACGCGGATGGGTTCATCCGGCAAATCCTGCGGAGTCGCCTCGCTCGACCGTCGAGTGCGCTCAGGTCGTCGGCCGGGCCACCCGTCGGATATCGAATAGCAAATAGCCCAGCAAGCCGAAGGAC
>CAYRNE010000543.1:0-1627 GCA_964425245.1 uncultured Devosia sp. | reverse complement strand
TCGGGTGAGGCGGCCGTTCAGGCGCGCTTCATGACCAGCGACGCGCCGAACGATGGTGCGTCGCACCTGCTGTGCTGGCCGGGCGGCCGGCCCAGGCCCGCTACGGGATCACGGTCACGACGACACGCCGATTGGCGGCCGGGTCGGGTCCGAACTGCTCGGTGGCGCCGCCTCCGGCCGCCATCGCCTTGCGGTACTTGAGGCCGTTCTCGCGGAAGTAGCGCAGGACGTTCTGCGCCCGCTCGACGGCGAAGAGCGCGTTGGTCGCATAGTCGCCCTGCGTGCTCGAATAGCCCGTCACCAGGACCCGGCATTGCTCGTCGCCGATGTCCCCGATGATCTGGTCGAGCCGCCTTTCGAGCCGCGGCGTCAGGTCGTTGGAGTTCTCGTTAAAACCGATGACATTGTAGATCTGGTCGAGCGAGCAGGTCTCGGTGCGCAGCGCCACGGCCTCGCCCGCCGGCGGATCGGTTTCGAGCGAGGCGACCTCTGTCGCTCCGGCGTCCTGCACCGAAACCATCTCGGGCTCGACCACCGGCGTCAGGCCGGGCACCGGCATCATGGCGGGCATATTGGAAAGATCGACCGTCGGCTGCAGGCGCGGCTCGACCAGCTCGGCGACGACTGCATCCGGCCATGGCCAGCCCCCGCGCGGCGCGGGCGACACGCCCTCCTCGGTGCCGTCGCTCAGGACGAGAAACTCGCCCAGGACGACGTTCGGCTTGAAGCCCTCGGCGGAACCGGTCACGAGGCCGGACACGGTTACCGCCCCCCCGTTGACCGCGACAGCCGCGAGATAGAGGTTGCGGTCGCGGTTCGACCCGGGCCCGCCATAGGCCTCGTTGAGGAGGCGGACGCGCACTTCGCCTTCCGGCCGGAACAGGTCCTCGGGGATGACGAAATCGAAGCTCTGCACATAGGGGGTCTTGTCGGCGGCGTCGGCGAAGCGGCCGGCCTTGGCCGTGTCGATCGCGGCCTCGACTGCTGCCTCGCCGAGGATGGACCCGTCGAAGGTGACCTGGAAACGCGGTGGCCCGTCATAGGCCTCGCCGCCAATGATGATTTGCATCCGGCTCGGTTCGGCCAGCGCCCCTGTGGTCGATCCCACGGCGCAGGCCAGTCCGAACCAGGCAAGAACCCGCCCGATCCTCAATTGCCGCCCTCCAAGCTACGCATCGGCACTTTCGGAACTGAACACGGCGACAATTCGCCCGCAAAATGGCGAATCGACCACGACTTTGACGACAATCTGACCGATGCCGGGAAGCCGTTTACCGCCCAACGGCTTAGCGGGCAGGAAGTGTGTGGAAAGCAGGCCCTCGGGCAGGGACTGGCGATCCGCTCCCCGGCTCCCCATCTATGGGGCCGTCAGCCTTCCTTGTCCGGTGCCGTCGAGTCCGCGAGGACTTCGATCGTGAGCGCGTGAACCCGGCTTTTCATCTCGTCGGCGAGCGTCTCCATCACCGCGCGGTGTTGCGCGACGCGTGGCTTGCCGGCAAGCTCGGGGGCTGCGATTCTGACGCGGAAATGGGTCTCTCCGCCCTCGCGCCAGCCGGCATGGCCACGGTGGCGGTCGCTCTCGTCGATCACTTCAAGATGGCTGGGAGCGAATTTTTGAGAAAGTTTC
>CAYRNE010000542.1:0-1638 GCA_964425245.1 uncultured Devosia sp. | reverse complement strand
GCGCTCGACGTCCGTTGCGCCCATGAAAATGGTGCAGGGATAGCCGAAGCGCGCACAGGCCGTCGCGGTCGCGACGCCGTGCTGGCCGGCCCCGGTCTCCGCGATGATCCTGGTCTTCCCCATGCGTTTGGCGAGGAGGATCTGACCGAGGCAATTGTTGATCTTGTGCGACCCGGTGTGGTTGAGGTCTTCACGTTTGAAATAGATTCTCGCGCCGCCGAGCTCGTTGCTGAGCCGCTCGGCGAAGTAGAGGGGGGAGGGGCGGCCAGCGTAGTGCTTGCGAAGGTCTGCCATTTCAGCCGTGAAGCCGGGGTCGCTCCTGGCCGTGCGATAGGACCGTTCGAGGTCGAGGATCAGCGGCATCAGCGTTTCGGCGACGAAGCGTCCGCCGAAAATGCCGAAGCGGCCATGTTCGTCGGGGCCGTTCCTCAGGCTATTGGCCCGCGACCTCTCCACTGCGACTGACTCCTAGCTGCCGTGCGCGGCGCGCGCGCTCTCGATGAAGGCGCGGATCAGCGCCGCGTCCTTGACCCCCGATTGCGTCTCGACTCCGGACGAGACATCGACGCCCATCGGCTTCACGGCCCGGATGGCATCGCCGACCGTTTCGGGCCGGAGGCCACCCGAAAGCATGAAGACTATCTCAGGGTCAAGAGCGCCGAGCAGGGTCCAGTCGAAGGGGACGCCGTGCCCGCCGGGCCGGTCTGCGCCCTTGGGCGGGCGCGCATCGAGAAGCAGCCGGTCCGCCACCTCGTCGAAGGCGGGAACGGTGGCGACATCCTCGGCGGTTCCGATCGGGATCGCTTTCATGACCGCAATGCCGGCTTCGTCACGGATGGCCTGGACGCGGTGCGGCGTTTCGGGCCCATGGAGCTGAATCCAGTCGGGCGAGAGTGCCGCGATTTCCATCACGCAGCTGTTGTCGGGGTTGACGAGGAAGACGCAAGTCTCGACCCGTCCGCGGGCGAGCGAAATGAGCTCGGTCAGCGTCTCGATATCGACATGGCGGGGGCTGCGCTGGAAATGCGCAAAGCCGACGATGTCGGCACCGGCTTCGATGGCGGCCTCCAGAATCTCTGGCGTTCTGATGCCGCAGATTTTGACGATCAAAGGGTCGGTCATCAGGACGGGATGCTACCGGTTGGCCAACTCGTCGACATTGAGCAGGGCCTGGTTGGCGGGGGCGCGATGCGCGGCTTCCAGCTCGCGGTGCAGGCGCTCGTTCTCGCGGCGGAAGCTGCGCTCGTCGCGCCGGTGGTGTCCCTGCGCGAACCAAGTCGCTATGCCGCCGAGCAGCACGCCCACCAGCAGCACGCCGAAGATCACGAGGAAGAGCGGGACGCCGACGCCCGGTATGCCCGGGTCGGAGGACGAAACGAACGGATTGAACCGGAGCGTGACCGGCTCGCGGTTCGCCAGGGCGAACACGATCAGTATCGCGCAAAGCGGTACCAGAACGACCCACCCCACGATGCGCTTGATCATCAGGTCTTTCCCAGGCGTCCGCGGCGCGCCGACTCAGCGGTTGATCCGCTCGCGGATTTCCTTGCCTGCCTTGAACTGGGGCACATATTTTTCGCCCACATCAACCTGCTCGCCGGTGCGCGGGTTGCGGCCGACGCGCGCCGGCCGGTTCTT
>CAYRNE010000541.1:0-1639 GCA_964425245.1 uncultured Devosia sp. | reverse complement strand
AGGGGCCGTAGAACGCGGAGGCGTACTTCGCGGCGTAGGCCATGATCGCGGTCTGCTCGAAGCCCTCGGCATCGAGCCCGGTGCGGATGGCGCCGATGCGCCCGTCCATCATGTCGGAGGGGGCGATGATGTCGCATCCGGCCCGTGCCTGCACCAGCGCCTGTTCGACGAGGATGTGGACGGTCTCGTCGTTGAGGATGACGTCGCCGTCCATCACCCCGTCGTGGCCGTGGCTGGTATAGGGGTCGAGCGCGACATCGGCGATGAGGCCGATCTCCGGCACGGCCGCCTTGATGGCCCGCAGCGCGCGGCAGACGAGGTTGTCGGGGTTCAGCGCCTCCTCCGCGCCTTCGCTGCGCTTTCCGGGATCGGTATTGGGAAAGAGCGCCAGCGCCGGGATTCCCTCTGCGGCGGCCTGACGCGCCGCCTCGACGCACAGATCGACGCTCAGCCGCTCGACGCCCGGCATCGAGCCGATGGCGGACCTTTCGTTCGTTCCCTCGATGACGAAGAGCGGCCAGATCAGGTCCGAAGGAGTCAACACCGTTTCGCGCACGAGCTCGCGCAGCCAGGGCGTCCGGCGCAGCCGCCTGAGCCGCCGCCCGCCGAGGAACTCCATGTCGTGCTTTTGCAAGCGCGGCGCCATGCTCTGCTCTCCGGTCCGGCGCCGCTATAGCAGCCGCGCCGCCGCGGCGCCAAGGGCAGGCTGCCGATCCTTGCCGCAAGCGGGGCGAGCGGCTAACAGGAAACGTCAGCAGGGGTGCCGATGGACTTCTTCAAGAGCGAAATCGCCGGCCGGTTCGTCCGCATCATCGCCATCGTTGCGCTCCTCGTCGGCCTCGCGGACGCCGCGCGGCTGCTCGGCGTCGGGAGCGGCAGCACCAGCCCGCTGACGGTCCTCGGGCCAACCGGGTTTGTGCTGCTCGCGATATTCGGGGCCTCCCGGCTCTTCGCCGCCGTCGGCCTCTGGATCGGGGCAAGCTGGGGCGCCGTGCTGCTCGTCGGGGCGACGACGCTGGAACTGCTGCTGTTCCTCACGGGCAACCCCGATATCCGCCTCGACCTCATCGGGTTCGGCGTGCGGCTCGTGCTCGTGGTTTCGATCGTGCTGCTGTTCCTGATCTCGCTGCGCTTCCGGCGGGCGCAGGACTGAGGCCCGGGGTCGTTAGGGGCCGCGGCAACCCGCCGATTCACCCTCGATTCAGGTTACAATTTCCTCGCTTGCGGTAACCCCTCGTAAAGCCAAAATCGCGAACTTTTTCAGTAAGATAGTTTTAAGTGTGCGGTTTAAGGCCATCTTATCGGGCGAGACGTAATTTGGCCCTATCAGACGCGAACCAATCGCGCACGACTAAACAGCGAGGCAAAAATGGCAGTCAAATCCAACGCCGCGGAGGCGGTGGCGCCGGCGAAGCCCGAGGGCGGGCTGAAGCCACTCTATCTCGAGGCGGTGAGCCGCGTCGAACGGCTGCATCGGCGGCTGCTCGATCTCATCAAGGACGAGTTCGACCGCATGGGCTGGGACGACATCAACCCCGTCCAGGCGCTCCTCATGTTCAATATCGGCGATGCCGAGATGACCGCCGGCGAGCTGCGCTCCCGCGGGTACTATCTGGGCTCCAACGTCTCGTACACTCTC
>CAYRNE010000540.1:0-1644 GCA_964425245.1 uncultured Devosia sp. | reverse complement strand
CGAGCGGAAGTACAACGATCTCGCCGACACTGCTGCATACTACTTGGGGATGATGGTGAATACCATGAACCTCACCATCCCCACCAGTGGCTTCGTCACCGGTACCTTTGGAATGCTCGGAAAGAGTGAGACCAGCGGCGTCATCGCTAATGCTTACACCGATGCTGACACCACAGTGCCCATGACGTCGATGGCTCACACGTCGTCAACGACCGAGGGTGGCTCAGCAGCGTCTCTCATTGAGCTCACCCTGGCGATCAACAACAATCTCCGGGGCCAGCCCATCATCGGAACGACGGGCCCCTCGGCTGTCGGTCTTGGCAAGTTCGTCCTGACCGGGACGTCCAAGATGTACTTCGAGAACGTGGCGGTGATGGACAAGTACCTCAACTTCACCAGCTCGTCGCTCGGCGTCACCCTGTCTGACGGCACGACCAGCTACGCAATCACCATCCCCGCCATCAAGTACACTTCAGGCCAACGTGTCGCCGGTGGCGAGTCGACCGATATCATCGCCGACATGCAGTGGCAGGCCTTCTACGACTCGTCGGAAGAAGCGACCATCAAGATCGTGAAGAGCTAAACCTAGCAGAATCCATGCCGACGTAGACGTGGATGTTTCAAGTGACCGGACCCTAAAGGAGATACGAGATGAAGATTACGGAATTCGCACTCAATGAGACGAAGGTTGAGGGTGGTGTTTGGGTGGAGGCAGGCGAAGGACTCCGCCTCCGCCTTGCTCGCCTCGGCAATGTCCGCTACGCAGAGTATCTGCGTAAGCTGGGGCGGCCGCTTCGCAGGAAGCTGCGGAAGGACACCCACACCATCCAAGAGATTCGAGAACTCACCTGTAAGGCCATGGCTCGCCATGTTCTGCTGGGGTGGGAGAATCTGACCGACGCTGAGGACAAGCCCATCCCCTACTCTGAAGAGAAGGCGAATGAGCTGCTCCTCAAGTACGGTGAGTTCCGTGAGCTGGTCGAGGAGCTGTCGTCTGATACCGCCAACTTCCAGGATGACGATGAGGATGAAGAGATCCTGGGAAAGCAGTCAGATGGCACGCCCAATGGGCGGCCCACCGCGAAGACCTCGAAGCAATAGAGGCCTCGACGGGCAGGCCAATTAGAGCCCTCGCTGAAGAGCCAATCATCCCATCAGACCTTGAGTTCATCTGGGAGTGGTTCTGGTTCCTGGGGCAGGGTCGGCCAAGTGGCTACGGCTACTCACCCATCCCTCTTGCTGAGATTTCATTGTACCTGACCGAGAATCTTGTAGACGATCCCGACGATAGAATCAGATACATAGCACTCATTAGGGCAATGGATACTGAGTGGCTCGCAGTCAAGAATGAAGCCCTTCAGCAGAAGAAGAGCAGCAAAGGAAGGAAGTGATTCTTGCCAACGCTTGAAGTAGCAATCAAAGCATCGAAAGCTGCTGAAGGAGCTCAGCAGTTCACCAATGCTGCTGACGCCGTCAAGCGTGGGGCGAAGGGTGCGTCTGACCGAGTAGATCGTCTCAACCATGATCTACTCGGACTGGGATCTACTGCCGGGAAGATGAAACATCTTCTCGGTGGTTTGTTTGCGTCGATTGGAGCGGGTCTTGCCCTCACCAAGGCAATCAGCGTCATCTCTCAATTTGAGG
>CAYRNE010000539.1:0-1644 GCA_964425245.1 uncultured Devosia sp. | reverse complement strand
ACAGTGGCGTCCATATCGCGCTCGGGGCGTTCGCGGAGAAGTGTGGTGAGGCCGACGAGCATGCCCCCCGCGATGGCCAGGCCGAGTTCGGCGTCGGTGATGGTGAAGCGGCGTCGTTCGATCGCCGCGGCGATGTCGCGCAGCGCCCTCGGGGACAAGCCACGGTCGGACAAGATGAGCGAGCCGCTGTTGGCGAGCAGGAGCGCAGCTTCTTCAGGGCGGTAGCGGAAAAGGCGGCCAGTCAGACGGAAGCTGGCGGCGAAAGCCTCGGCGGGATCGGCCATTGACCCGGTGAAACCATCGAGCAGGGCACCGAGATTGTCGAGGGCGTCGGCGACGGCCGCATCGAACAACTCCTCCTTGCTGGAGAAGTGGTTGTAAAAGGACCCCATCCCGACGTCGGCCGCTTGGGTGATGTCCAGGATCGGGACGTTGAGCTTGCCTTCGGCGATGAAGCGTTGGGCCGCGCGAATCAACGCGCTGCGGGTCTTCAGCTTGCGCCTCTGCAGGCGGTTGACCGCGGTGTCGGGCGTTTCCGGGTCGCACTCAGGCACGTCCATGGGCCGAAGATACCAGCTCAGTCAGGTATGAGGATTTCGTCAGAAACTATTGACTGAGGATACACTCGGATGTGACGATTTCTTCACCTGGTAGAAGAGGAGACGACTTGGCGCAAGCCGTGACGCCCGTATCCGGCGGGCACCGAAATCTGCACAGCGAACGCGGCGCGTTGCCCGGTGAACATCCTGGCCGGGCGCGAGATCCGATCATTCGGGTCGCGGATATCGCGTGGCTGGAGTTCGACAAACCCGACCTCGTCCGCGCCGAGGCGTTCGCCCGTGCATTCGGGTTCGGGATCGCTCTGCGTGACCCGCAGGAGCTGCATCTGCGCGGAACCGAAGCCGGTCCGCCCTGCATGCTCCTGCGGCGTCGTCAGCACACCCGCTTCGCCGGACTCGCTTTGCGCGCAGCCGATGAGGTTGACGTGTTGCGCCTGGCCGACAAGACCGGCGCCCGGGTGCAGCCACTGCCTGAATCGATGGGGGGAGTGGCGGTTCAATTGACCGACCCCAGCGGCATGGCGGTCAAAGTCGTCGCCGGCCTGCACACCCTGCCCGCCCAACCCGAACAGACACCGCAGGTGCGCAACACCGCAACCGCCGATGCACGGATCAACGCCACGGTGCGGCCGCCGCGGGTACCCGCCCGCGTGCAACGGCTGGGCCACGTGGTGCTGCAGTCCACCAGGTACTTGCGAACGCTGAACTGGTATTTGGACACGTTCGGGATGATCGTCAGTGACTTCCTGTTCTTTCCCGGTCAGCGTGACCGCGGACCGGCGATGAGCTTCATCCGGTGCGACCGCGGCACCACCCCGGCCGACCATCACACCCTCGCCCTGGCACTCGGGCCGGCCAACCGTTACGTTCACTCGGCCTATGAGGTGAGTGATCTTGACGCGCTGGCCGCCGGTGGCGAATACCTCGGTGAGCGCGGCTATTTCCGATCCTGGGGCATCGGTCGCCACATCCAGGGCAGCCAGTTGTTCGACTACTGGCGGGATCCTGACGGGTTCCTGGTGGAGCACTTCGCCGACGGCGACCTGTTCGACAACACCCTCGAACCCGGCTGGGCCCCGTTCAC
>CAYRNE010000538.1:0-1648 GCA_964425245.1 uncultured Devosia sp. | reverse complement strand
GTGATCACGTCGGGGGGCAGCAAGTCGGTTCCGGTCACAGGGCGCGGGATCGACCTCGCGACCACTGCAGCGCGCCCCGAGTTCCTCACCACCCCACCCGTCCTGGCGGCGGTCGGTCGCGACTTCGTCTATACCGCTCGCGCGAGCGACCCGCTGGACCAAGGGCTGTCGTACGCGCTGGAGTCCGGGCCCGAGGGCATGCGGGTGCATCCCGTGAGCGGCGTCTTGCGTTGGGAGCCGCAACCGGCTCAGACCGGAGTCCACAGCGTAAGCATCGCAGTCACGGACGCGAGCGGGACGATCGTGCGTCAGCAGTGGTGTCTGATCGCGCTCGACGTCCAACTCGAGGTCGACGTCGACCCGCGTCGCGCGCCCGTCGGGACGAACGAGTTCGACGTCACGATTCGCATTCAGGTCGAGCCGCCGCGACTCGTCGACTCCAGCCGCGGCCCGGTCGATCGCTTGATCGTGGAGCACACGCTCCCCCCAGGGGTCGAGCTCGTTCCTCGCTCACTCTCGAGGACGGTCGAGGACGTCGTGTCCACACCCGACGGGACGGTCCTGCGCTGGCGATTGCCCCTGGACGTGCCCCGACTCGAATTCGCCGTCCGGCAGGCCGACATGGCGCCAGGAACGCATGCCATGAGCTTGGAGACCCGCGCTCGGCTCGCCGTCGACCTCGACGAGACGCCACGTGCGGTAGCGGGATACCTCCGCACGATTTCTACCGCGCTGGTGGGAAGCAGTGACCCGCGCGGCCTCGGCGTCGACCCGGCGAGTCGGAGCCTGCTGCTCACGGACCCCGCGATCCGTCGGCTGGTCACGTTGGACGCTCGTACCGGGGATGGCCTCGGGAGCGTTGCCACCGAACCTGGACCCCACGACGTCGACGTCGCGCCGATCTCCACGCAGAACGCGCTCGTCGTGGATACCTTCCGCCAGCGGCTCTACGAGGTGACGCGCTCGTCGGGAGCCGTGGTCCGCTCGACCCGGACCGACGCCATCGGCCCTGGGATCAGTGGGTTCGCGGTCGACCCGGTCACGAATCGGCGCTTCCTCGCTTCGCCCAATGCGGGCGAGCTGTACCTGCATGACGCTCGGTTTGGTGCACACGTCGCCACCCCAGGTTTCTCGACGGGCGACGTCGCGTTGGATCCCACGAGTGGTGAGCTGGTCGCAGTGGACCAGAGCAGCCGGCTCGTCTACCGCCTGGACCCGAGCACGGGCGAGGGACCCGGCTTCGCGCTGGACGCGTGGGTGGGCACTCCGAGTGGCGTCGGGGTAGCGGCTGACGGCGAGATCCATGTCGTCACGTCGAGCGACGACCGCGTCTACACGTACGGCCCCGACGGAGGGCTACGTCGGTCCACGAGGATCGGCTTCCACACGACGAACGCTCTAGGCTTGGACGTCAGCCCGGTGACGGGCGAGTTCCTCCTCGCCGACGACGCTCAGAATCGCGTGATCCGCCTCGGGCCCGAGCTGACGCGGCATGTAGCCACGCCGGGAGCGAGCACGGTCGGGCTCGATCTCGATCCCGCGACCGGTGAGCTGGTCGCAGTGGACCAGAGCAGCCGGCTCGTCTACCGCCTGGACCCGAGCACGGGCGAGGGACCCGGCTTCGCGCTGGACGCGTGGGTGGGCACTC
>CAYRNE010000537.1:0-1664 GCA_964425245.1 uncultured Devosia sp. | reverse complement strand
GATTGAACTATTCGCACCGCTGACTGGCGGCGCAGAAGGCCTACTTCTCGACGCCCCATGGACACCGTGGAGTGAATTGCTTGGACGTTCTTCCTCGCTTTATCTTTTATCTCTCCTTATTTTAGTGATTATCGTTGTATTCGTGACTCGCATCGCCCGTTCGAGGCACGGCCTTGCCATTCGTGCGCTCGAGTTTAGCGAGGTGTCAGCTCGGTCGAGTGGTGTGCCCTTGTTTGGTTATAGAATGTCATCTTTTACTTTGTCAGCTGGAATTGCTGGCTTAGGGGGAGGTGTGTATTGCGCTGTTGTGGGTATCGTGACGCCTGATTCTTTTCATCTGGCATTTTCATTGTCGTTCCTTATCATGATCGTCTTGGGGGGAATGCGCCGAATTGAAGGAGCTATCATTGGTGCAGCATTGTTCTGGTGGTTGAACGTTAGTCTGCAGAGCGTCTCAGTGCCGATTGGTTCTGTTAGCTTTGACTTACTTCCTGGCGCCGTCTTTGGACTCGCTGTAATTGTGGTTGTATTGTTCCTTCACGACGGGATTAGTGGAGGGCTGGCCCGCCTCATTAGCTGGCTACGCTGGAGGCGTATCCGCGTTGTCGAGTCGGAGAGCGCTTAGTCTTAGTTTTGTTCCGCTCAGTTGTTAGGCGAGGGAGGCATCTGTCACGCTAATCACTGATGTAGATGTCTAATAGTTTAGTGGCTCTTCGGACTTCAGGTGGGGGTCGGGGTGACGCGCTGGGCGGTGTCGTGACGGTGTGAGGCGGGTCGAGGCCCCGAGGATCGGTAGCGACCAAGCAACCCTTCCCCGGGAGTCCTCGACCCGTGCCCGATGTTACGGGGTGCGCTGCGGCGTGCCCATCTTCTGTTGTCTACTGCGATCGCTGCGATGTGCTCGTCGGCCTCGGCGGGCTGCGCGTCACTGCCGTGAAGCGCCGTGGCGATGGTGTGCTCGTCATCGACGTGGAGTCCCCGCCGGGCCCTGCCGGGTGTTCGCGGTGCGGGCAGGTCGCGGAGTCCCGGGGCCGCAAGACGCTGACGTTGATCGACGCGCCGATGGGCGCGGCCCCGGTGCGGATCCGGTGGCGCAAGCGCCGGTTCCGGTGCGTCGATGACGCGTGCGCGCAGAAGTCGTTCACCGAGCAGGACACGGCCGTGGCCACCCCGCGCTCGCAACTCACGGCCCGAGCGATCTCGTGGGCAGTCGCTCAGATGCGGCGGGAGAACGCGTCCGTTTCCGGCATCGCCCGGCAGCTCGGGGTGTCGTGGAAGACCGTGTGGCGGCACGTCAAGCCGATGCTGGAGCGCCGCGCGGCGGACGAGTCCCGCTTCCAGGGCGTCAGCACCCTGGGTGTCGACGAACACCTCTGGCATCACGTCTCGACCAAGCCGCCGGAGCAGGGCGGGCGGGGCCCAAAGGAGCTGACCGGGATGGTCGACCTGACCCGTGACGCCAGCGGCCGGGTCCGGGCCAGGCTCCTGGATCTCGTGCCCGGCCGGTCGGCGAAGGCCTACGCGGACTGGTTACAACAGCGCGGCGACCAGTTCCGCGACCAGGTGCGGATCGCGACGCTGGACCCGTTCGCCGGATACAAGAAGGCCCTCGACGACGAACTCGACGACGCGGTCGCGGTGCTCGACGCGTTCCATGTCGTCAA
>CAYRNE010000536.1:0-1670 GCA_964425245.1 uncultured Devosia sp. | reverse complement strand
CTTCGTCGTCTGGCGGAAGTAGAAGATGATGAAAATCGAGGCGATGCCGGGAAGGATGACGGCGGTGAAGCTGTTGATGAGCCCGAGCCCCGCCATCATGATGAAGAGCGGCACCATCAGCGCGGCGAAGGGAATCGACAGCATCAGCAGCAGGAAGGCGAAGATGCGGTCGCGGAAGCGTGACTTGAATACCTCGAAGCCATAGCCGGCAAGCGAGGAGACGATCAGCGTCAGCGCCGTGCCGACAAAGGCTATGATCGCCGAATTCATGAACATGCGGGGAACGTCGACGGTCGCGAAGAAGGCGGCGATGTTGTCGAACAGATAGCCGCCGAAGGTGACCTTGCCGTGCGCGATTTCGGCCGACGGATTGGTCGAGCCGACCACCATCCAGTAGAACGGGAAGATGGAGACGAAGGCCGCGACCGAGAGCGCGATGTAAAGCAGCGCCCGCCGGACGTAGCGGAAGACGAGATGCCAGTTCGGCGCGGTTGCCGCCGCTCCTCCTGCGTAGGTGGCGCGTGCTTCGGTCGTCATCACGGCCGCCTTTCGCGCGCGAACATGAACTGCGCGAAGCTGAGGATGGCGACGAGGACGACGATGACCCAGGAGACCGTCGCCGAATAGCCGAAGCTCGGCATGAAGCGGAAGGTCAGGTTGTAGATGTAGTAGGAGAGCGTCAGCGTCGCATCGGACGGCCCCCCCTGCGTGATGTTGTAGGGCTCGTCGAAGAGCTGCAGCGTGCCGATGGTCGAAATCACGGTGGTGAAGAGGATCACCGGCTTCAGCATGGGCAGTGTCAGGTGCCAGAACCGCGCCCAGGCCGGCACGCCGTCGATGCGGGCGGCCTCGTAGATCGAGCGGTCGATGTTCTGGAGCGCGGCGAGGTAAAAGATCATGTTGTAGCCGGTCCACCGCCAGGTGATGGCGACGATGATGAGGACCTTGGCCCAGAACGGGTCGGTGAGCCACGGAATGGGTCCGACGCCGATGAGGCCGAGCGCGACGTTGATCACGCCCTCGGCGGCGAACATCGACTTGAAGAGCACCGCATAGGCGACGAGCGAGGTGACGCAGGGGAGGAAGATCGCAGTGCGGAAGAATCCCCGTCCCCAGAGCCGGTTATCGTTGAGCGCGACGGCGAAGAGCAGCGCCAGGACGATCATGATCGGCACCTGCACCACGAGGAAGATCATGGTGTTGCCGAGGGCGCGCAGGAACACCGTATCCTGCAGCAGGCGCTGGATGTTGGCGAGGCCGCCGAAGCTGAAGTTCATGCCCCGCCCGGTCTGAAAACTCATCCAGAGCGACCAGACGATCGGGTAGATCATGAAGATGCCGAGGAGCACGAGCGCCGGCGCGATGAACAGCCAGCCGTTGATGTGCTCCCTGGAGATGATGCGCGCCGCCATCGCCGGCCCTCGCCCCGTTTCACCAGCCAGAGACTATCCCGGACCCCGGCCCGGTGCATCCGGGCCGGGGGTGGGAGGCGGAAGCGGGAGGTCGATCCCGCTTCGCGGGAGCCGTCACTGGGTCGCCTGAAGCGCCTGTGCGTTGATGGCCTCGATGGCGGCATCGAGATCGCCGCCCTCGGCGATAGCCGGCAGCTGCGCCGAAATCGCGGAGTCGACCTCGGAGGTGAAGATGCCGTAGTCGACGTCCGGCACCTG
>CAYRNE010000535.1:0-1671 GCA_964425245.1 uncultured Devosia sp. | reverse complement strand
CGGCGAGCTCCTTCGGGTCGCTCATCAGCTCATCCGCCAGTTCCTTGTCACGTGTCGGCGTCGCGCCGCGCTTGCGGGTGCCGGCGATCGGGCGGATGGTGACCTCGCGGTTCTGCAGCCGGACGAGGATTTCCGGACTCGAGCCGGCGACGGCGAAGTCGCCGAAATCGAGGGCGTACAGGTAGGGCGACGGGTTGGTACGCCTCAGAGCCCGGTAGAGCGCGGTCGCCGGAAGGGTGAAATCGGCCGAGAAGCGCTGGCTCAGGACAACCTGGAAGATGTCGCCGGCCCGGATGTATTCCTTCGCGCGCTCGACCATCGCCTGGTACTCGTCGGGGCTGGTGTTGCTCGCGACGGCGATGCCGCCGAGGTCGGGCAGCTCGGTCTCGTAGGAGAGGGTTCGTCCCAGCCGCGCCGTGGCGTCGTCGATCAGCGCGTTGGCGCCCTCCCAGGCCTGCCGGGCCGACATACCCTCGCGGACATAGACCGGCGCGGTGATGTAGAGTTCGTCCTTGAGCGTATCGAAAATCGCGAGCACCGAGGGCCGCATCAACACCGCGTCCGGAAACCCCAGCGGATCGGGGTTCTCGTCCGGCAGCCGCTCCATCAGCCGCACCATCTCGTAGCCGAGATAGCCATAAATGCCTGCGGCCGTGGAGGGGAGGCCGCTCGGCACGTCGGACCGGCTGTCGCGTACCAGCTCCCGCAGCGCTTCGAGCGGCGGCGTTTCGATCGGCTCGAACGCCTCGGGCGTTAGCGACGCCTGCCGGTTGATGCTCGCCTTGCCCCGCTCGACCTTCAGGATGACGTCGGGCTCGAGCCCGATCATCGAGTAGCGGCCGCGCGTCGCGCCGCCCTGCACACTTTCGAGCAGGAACGTATTGCGGCGGCCATCGGCCAGCTTCAGGTAGGCGCCGATCGGCGTTTCGAGGTCGGCGACGACGCGACGGAACAGAATCTGCGCCCGTCTGGCCTCGTAGGCTTCGGCAAACGCGCCAAAGTCGTCCGCGCCCATTACTGCCCCGCAGTGTCGAGGGCGAGAATCTGGTTGAGGGCCTGCTGGTTCACCCGGACGCCCGCGTCCTCCCGGAGTCCGGCAACGAAATCGCTGTAGAGCGACTGCCGCGTCGTTTCCTCGAGATAGGCTTCGATCTGCGCGGCCTCCGTATCCCCGGCCGGCGTGATTTCGGTGACCTCGAACACCACGTAGTCCCCGTCGCCGTTGACTGCCGTGCCGACGTGCCCTTCGCCGCCGCTGAAGACGGCGCCCGCTACCGTCGCGTTCAGGACCGGCGTGCCGTCGCCCTGGCGGGAGAGCGGCTGGCTGGTGAGCGGGAACTGGTTCAGCGACGCAGCGACGTCGGCAAGCGATTCCCCGGCCCGCAGGCGGGCAACAGCGGCATCCGCGGCCTCGCGGAGCGCCGCGGCCGTCCGCTCCTCGGTCAGGGCAGCCGCTATTTCGTCCCGCGCTTCGTCGAGCGTACGATCGCGCGCCGGCTCGATGCCCTTGAGCTCGAACCAGACATTGTTGTTCGCGCTGATCGCAATGGTGGGCGCGAGGCGGTCCTGCTCCGCGGAAAAAACCGCGTTCGCGACGCGCAGGCGATCCGCCTCGGCGATCGCCGGCACCTCCTCAAGCGCGGCACCTGAGGCCGTGAGGGCCACTTCCGT
>CAYRNE010000534.1:0-1700 GCA_964425245.1 uncultured Devosia sp. | reverse complement strand
CGACGTTCCACCACGCCGCGAGGTAGTCCGGCCGGCGGTTCTGGTACTTCAGGTAGTAGGCGTGCTCCCAGACGTCGATGCCCATGATGGGCTTCTTGCCGTCCATCATCGGGTTGTCCTGGTTCGGCGTGCTCTCGATGGCGAGCTTGCCGCCTGCATCGACGAGCCAGACCCAGCCGCTGCCGAAACGGGCGCCGCCGGCCTTGTTCATCTGTTCCTTGAACGCGTCGAAGCTGCCGAAGGCGCCCTTGATCGCCTCGGCGATGGCGCCAGTGGGCGCGCCGCCTTTGCCGGGCCCCATGATCTGCCAGAACATCGTGTGATTGACGTGGCCGCCGCCGTTGTTGCGGACGGCGGTGCGAATGGCCTCGGGCACGGCCGACAGGTTCGCGATCAGCTCCTCGGCGCTCTTCCCCTGCAAGTCGGCGTGCTTCTCGAGCGCCGCGTTGAGGTTGTTCACGTACGCCGCATGGTGCTTCCCATGGTGAATCTGCATCGTCTGAGCGTCGATGTGCGGCTCGAGAGCCGCGGCATCATACGGAAGCGGCGGTAGCTGATGGGCCATGATTCACTCCTGACGTTGGAAATGAAGGATCTATCCGACGATCTAATTACATCGGCGGCAGGATCGCAAACGGGGCTCGAGCCGCGAGCCTTGAGCCTTGAGGCTTGGGGCTTGGGGCTTGGGGCTTGGGGTTAGGAGAGCGAGAGCATCCGGTCGAGCGCGACGCGGGCCCAGTGCTTGGTCGGCTCGGTCACGACGATCTGATTGTGCACCTGTCCGTCGAGCAGGCCCTCGAGGACCCAGAGGAGATGATTGGGCGAGACGCGGAACATCGTCGAGCAGAGGCAGCCGACGGCATCGAGCGTCATGACGGTCCGGTCCGGCGCCAGATCGTGCGCAAGGCGATTGACGAGATGAATCTCCGTCCCAACGGCCCAGATCGATCCGGCCGGGCTGCCAGTGACCGTGCGGATGATGAAGTCCGTCGAGCCGCACGCGTCGGCCGCCTGCGCCACTTCCCACGTGCACTCGGGATGGACGACGACGCGGCCCGTGGGGTACGTCGCGCGAAAGTGCTCGATCTGCTTCACCGAGAAGCGGGTGTGGACGCTGCAGTGTCCCTTCCAGAGAATCAGCCGCGCCTGGCGGATCTCGTCGGGCGTCAGGCCGCCAAACGGCTGATCCGGATCCCAGACGACCATGCGATCGAGCGGCACGCCCATGCGGTAGGCCGTGTTGCGGCCGAGGTGCTGGTCGGGCAGCATCAGCAGCGTCTCGCCGCGTTCCCAGGCCCACGTCAGCACCTTTGCGGCGTTGCTCGACGTGCAGACCAGCCCGCCGTGTTCGCCGCAGAACGCTTTGATGGCAGCCGTCGAGTTGATGTAGGTCACCGGCACGACGCCGCTGACGCCGACGGCCGACAGCTCGTCCCAGCAGGTCTCGAGCTGGTCGATGGCGGCCATGTCGGCCATCGAGCAGCCGGCGGCCAGGTCCGGCAGAATCACGCGCTGGTGCTCGCCGCTCAGCACGTCGGCGCTCTCGGCCATGAAATGCACGCCGCAGAAGATGACGAACTCGGCGCGGCTCTGCCGCGCGGCGTACTGCGCCAGCCGCAGTGAGTCACCGGTGCAGTCGGCGAACTTGATGACCTCGTCGCGCTGATAGTGATGCCCGAGCAGCACCACGCGATCGCGGA
>CAYRNE010000533.1:0-1702 GCA_964425245.1 uncultured Devosia sp. | reverse complement strand
TAGGGTCTTCCTGAAAATACATAACCCACTCTTGCGGAGTGGGTTATTTTTTTAATTTTGCAACAAGTTACCTCAAAAACAAAGGTTACGAGCCAGAATCGAGGTAACGAGTAAAATCAAGAACCCAAAAATACCAAATAATATTTTGCAACACTTTATTTTTTCACAAGAAATTATCAAGTCTGAAAAAGAGATTGTTTTTCAGAACACAGAACTTGGAAAACTCTATCAGATTCTTCCCATGAAACAGTTAGCAAGCCTTCTTCCGGAAAGAAAGTCAGGAGCCAGGGGTTGGCTTGATAATGAAGGGCAAATAGCTTTAATGTTTTTAAAAGCCTTTACAGAGCTTAGCGATGAACAGCTTATTGAAAACATCAACAATAACTGGGTCATGCAAATGTTCTGTGGTATACAACTTCCCCTTTATGAAAGAATCAAAGATAAAAATCTTCCCTCATCAATACGTTGTAGATTAGGTCATTTCCTGGATATAAATTCTTTTCAGGAAATACTTTTCAAGCATTGGGAAGCAGAAATAGAAGATAAACATGTATGTATGAACGACGCGGTAGTCTATGAAAGCTACATCAAATATCCTACCGATGTAAAACTTCTCTGGGATTCTACAGAGTGGGTGTTTGAAAAGATGTTTCTTCTTTGTGAACAGATGAAGAGGAGAAAGCCACGCTCAAAGTATTGTGAACATAAGAAAAAACAAACCGCTTTTGTCAAAAGGAAAAAGAAAGGCTACCAAGATAATAGAAAACGAATAGGAGCACTGTTGAAACTGTTAGAAAAAGGCATGAGCCAATTACAAGAAACGCTAAATGAGTATTATAAATTATCGAAGACTAATCCATTTATCGAAGGTGAAATAGATGATTATTTTTTTGATAAGTTTAAAACAATCAAAACCATTTATACTCAACAGCATTACATGCATAGTCATCCAGGCAAGAAAGCGCCTAACCGCATTGTATCACTGGCTAAACCGTGGATAAGACCAATGGTACGAGGTAAAGAAAATAAGCCTGTAGAATTTGGTCCGAAAATACACATGACACAAGTGGGTGGCCTTAACTACATAGAACATTATAGCTATGAAGCTTTCAATGAATGTAAGAGATTAAAAATAGGTATTCTAAAGCATGAAAGGTTATTTGGTAAATGCACCCAGTATGCAGCAGATAATATATATCCCACTAATGAGAATCGCAGATTTATTACCAGCAAAAATATTTACACCAACTTCCCTCAAAAAGGCAAAGTAGCAGCACAAGAAGCGGATCAGCTAAAAGTGTTACGCTCTGAATTAGGAAAACAAAGAGCCACAGTACTTGAAGGAAGCTTTGGTAATGAAAAGAATCATTATACACTTAAAAAGATCAAAGCTAAATTACCATCCACTGAAAAGATATGGGTGCTATTTGGAGTGATGACCGCCAATGCAGCCAAAATCAGCAAACGGCAGGAAGATAAAAAGAGCATTCCTAAAGCAGCTTAAAAAATCAAAAAGGTTTGTATTAGGAGAAGTCTGCCCGTGTAAATCCAAAATATTAACAATCTATTATTATTTATAACTATATCTGTACTTATGAGATTTACTGAAAAATATCCTGACCTGGTCATGATAAAAAACAAAAATGACAAACCAAATTTTATTTGGTTTGTCATTTTTAGAACCATTAACAGGAGAACCCTA
>CAYRNE010000532.1:0-1712 GCA_964425245.1 uncultured Devosia sp. | reverse complement strand
CCGTTCACCTGCTTCTGTGGCAGCGGACCGGAGCAGCAGACCGAGAGCTCCGCCGAAAGCCGGCCTTCACCGATCGTTGCCGTGAAATTGCGCAATCGTGCCGTGGTTTCGTCCCACGCAATCTCGAATCTCGCCTCCGACGCGATCGCCGTCCCGCCCACCGCCACCGTGGCAGCCGTGACGCTCACTCGGCCCGACGTTGATCGCTCTGCCGTTCCGGTCGCCAGGGGACCATCTGGCCAGACGCCCTCGTCTGCATTGAGCGTCGCCGCCGGACCGGCGAGCGCCAGCAGCAGGCCGGAGGGCTCCAGTGTCTCGAGGCCAATCGACCCCTGCACGGTGCTCGAACCCGACGTCCGCACCCACTCGAGTTCCCCGCTGAACGGTGCCCCACCGGACGTACCGGAGATTTCGCTGAGGCGTATTCGGTCGAGGCCGGTGAAATCGACGTGCGCCGTCCCATTGATTGCCGGCAGCCACAGCCCTGCCGCGCCGAGCCGATCGATCAGACCGGAGACATCGAGCAGAGATGCGCGGACGCTGCCGTTGCCGCTGATTCGGCGCAGATCGCTGGCGATGACATTGCCTGAAAAGGCCAGCGCCTCGCTGCCGCCTTCGATGCGAACCGTCGTTTCAAAGCTGTTCGCCGCGGTGCCGTCGACAACGGCAACGACATGCATCGGAAGGTCTGCGGGCGTGAGGGCCACGTCGCCCAGCCCGAGTTGGGTGGTCAGTGCGGCCGCATCCGCGGATTTGAGGTCCAGCTTGATGGAAAGCGGGCCTTGCAGCGAGCGGACGATCCCGAGGCCCAGTTGTGCTTCGAGCGCCAGATCGGCCGAACCCAGCCGTCCGGTGACGTCGAGGGCCTGCCCGCCCTCGCCGCGCGGCGCATCGAGGTTGAAGGCCAACTCGGCGGGAAGCGAACGCTCGAGCCACCGCCGCACCGGCGCCGGCGTGCCGACGGCGTCGAAGAACCTCGCGAGCGCCGGCGCCGAACGGTCCTCGACGGCAATGTTTGCGCTTCCCGAAAGCTCCGGTCGCGCCAGCGTTCCGAACGCGGTCAGCCTTGCATCGAACCGCATGCCGCCGAAATCCGCGGCCCGGACTTCATCGAGGGAGAGCACGCCGCCCTCCCAGGTGCCGACCGCCCGGAGGTCCCGGCCCTGAATGCCGGCAACGACCAGGCCCTCGGCCGAAAGGTCGAAGCGTCCCACCGGAAAGGTCACGCCGAAGAGCGGACTGTCGCCGGGCTCGGGCAGGAGTGCGAAGAGGCGGCCGCTGGCCTCCCGGTCGAGGTCGCCCAGCGCCGACCTGATGTTGAGGTGCCGCCGGGCCGGGGCAAAGCCGATTTCCGCCGAGAACGGATGGGCTGTTCCGCCGATCGTCAGTTCCGCGTTGCTGACGCTCAGTGTCTCCCCCACCAGTGAAAGCCTCGCGGTCAGGCCACCGGGCAGGTTGAACAGCGGATTGCCCTCGGCTGGCCCCCGCCAGAGCTGCGCGACCGTGTCGATGCGCTCGGCCGCAACGTCCAGGGCGCCCTGGAAGCCCGGCCGGCCGGCATCGTTCTCGAGCGTTCCCGAGAGCGAAAGACGCGTACCGCCCGGCAGCTCGCCGGTGAGCTCACCGATTTCCCACCGCCGGCCGTCGGTGGAGGCATCGACGAGAAGTCTGCGGATGGAGAAGGCGCGCAGGCCCACTTCCGAGACATCGAC
>CAYRNE010000531.1:0-1723 GCA_964425245.1 uncultured Devosia sp. | reverse complement strand
TCGATGGCGTGGGCGATGGCCTCGCGCACCCGCACGTCGTCGAGCGGCGGTTTGGCGTTGTTCATGGCCAGCACCGTCTCGCCCTCGGTCGCACCCACGACCAGCGTGAAGCGCGGATCGTTGGCAAAAAGATGCGCGGTCTCGGCGGCGATGTTGGGGAAGGCATCGACGTCGCCGGCGAGCACCGCAGACGAGGCGGCGGTCGAATCCGCGATGTAGCGGAAGGTCGCCCGCTCGAGCGCGACCGGCTCGCCCCAGTAGTCCTCGTTCCTGACCAGCGTGATGCTGTCGCCCGGCCGGCGTTCCGAGAACTTGAAGGGCCCGGTACCAACCGGGTTGGTGGCGTTGTTGTCCGCCGTTTCCGGCGCGACGATCACGGCGTCGCCCCACCCGAGATTGTAGATCATGTTGCCGTTGGGCTTGGAGAGCGTCACTCTGACGGTCAGCGGATCGACGGCTTCGACCGAGGCGATGTCGGCAAACAGCGCCTTCTGCGCATTGGCCGAGCCTTCGGCATTGATGCGCTCGAGCGAGAACTTGACGTCCTCGGCATCCATGGTCGTGCCGTCGTGGAACGTCACGCCGTCGTGCAGGTGGAAGGTATAGACGAGGCCGTCCTCGGAAATCTCCCAGCTCTCAGCCAGGGCCGGCAGCACGCCCCCGTCCGGGCCGATACGCGTCAGGCCCTCGAAGACGTTGGCATAGACCACCTCGTCGACCGCCGCCGCCGCTTCTGACGTGGGATCGAGCCCGGGCGGCTCGAGGACAAGCCCGATCACGACGTCGGTGCGGGCCTGGCCGAAGGCGGGCGACAACGCGGTCGCAGAAAGCAGGACACCGGCAAGAGCCAGAGCGAGTGGTGATTTGCGCATGTTTGGTCCCCTGTTGCGGAGCGTCTGACCGGCAGCTCCTTCGCGCCGATCCTAAAGCGGATTGAGCCGCGCCGTAAATCGCCAGCCCGCCGAAGTCGGACAAGGCAGCCATGCATCGACGAGACGCGCGGAAATGACGGCAGACATACCGATCGCCGCCCGGGCGGGGGTCACTGCCCCGGCCCCAGAAGCTGCGCGAGCGTCAACGCCATGACCTTTGCGGCATCCAGCATGTCGTCGATGCCGACATACTCGTCGGGCTGGTGGGCGAGGTCGAGGATTCCGGGGCCGTAGGCGATGCAGTTGTGCATGCGGCCGATGCGGTCGATGTGCTTGTGGTCGTAGGTACCGGGCGAGACAACGTATTCCGGCGAGAGACCGAGCACGTCCCCGATCGCCCTCTCGACCGCCGTGACGACCGGAGCCGACTTCTCGGTCATCGTCGGCGGGATGGTCCAGAGTTCGCGGATATCGTAGCGAAAGCCGGGTCTGGATGCCTTCACCCGCTCGAGCAGATCGACGATCTCCTGCCGTACCGCCTCGGCCGTCTCCTCGATGAGATAGCGCCGGTCGATCACGATCCGCGCCGAATGCGCGACGACGGCGGCGGGAAATCCGGTGTAGCCCTCTTCGGGCTCCTCGGCTCCGCCATGGACCGAATTGATATTCATGGTGGACTGGCGCGCGCCGGGCGGCACGACCGGCATGGCCGTGGTGCGCGCGGCGAGCGCCGGATAGAGCGTGCGCTCGATCTCGGCGAGCACCGCGCCCATATGGCGGATGGCGCTGTCGCCGAGGAACGGCATGGAGCCGTGCGCAATGCGCCCGTGCGTCTCGATCTCCGCCCACCA
>CAYRNE010000530.1:0-1732 GCA_964425245.1 uncultured Devosia sp. | reverse complement strand
ATCCCCGGGGCCTTATCGATCCTTAAGGGAGCTGTCCCTGACCGGACCCGTGGGTTCGGACACACGGCGCCCACCTACGTCTGTAGGTTCCCGGGATCGAAAATCCCACGGCCTGGGCGGCGCTGAATTCATCGACAACGGTACCCAATGATCGACGCCGCCCTCGAGGATGCCAAGGCCGGATTGAGGGTTATGGCGCTCAAGCGCCGGGCAGCAATCGATGGGAGCGAGCGGGCGGCGGCCGCGCGGGCCGCGGGAGAGCATTTCCTCGCAAATGTCACGCTGACCCCGGGCCAGGTCGTCGCGATCTACTGGCCGATCCGCGACGAGCTGGACAGCAAGTATCTGCTGACGCGTCTTATGGACGCCGGGCAACCGGTCTGCCTGCCGGTCGTCCTCGGCGAAGGGCTGCCGCTGGAACTCCGCCTCTGGGAGGAAGGGGCGCCGCTCTATCCCGCGGGCTTCGGGACGCTGGCGCCGGACGATGCGGCGCCGGTCGTCGAGCCGGACGTCATCGTGATGCCGCTTCTCGGCTTCGACAAGGAGGGGACGCGGCTCGGCTACGGCGGCGGCTACTACGACCGCACGCTCGGAAGGCTCGGCAAGCGGCCACGCCTCGTCGGCCTCGCCTATGCGTTCCAGGAACTCGATCACATCCCGCGCGAGCCCCATGACATCCCCCTGTCCGCCGTCGTGACCGAGGCGGGCTACCGGCAGTTCGGCGGCACCGCCTGATGCGGCTTCTGTTCCTGGGCGATGTCGTCGGCCGCTCGGGCCGGGATGCCGTAAGCGAGCGGCTGCCCGGACTCATCGAGCGCTACCGGTTCGATTTCGTCGTGATCAACGGCGAGAACGCGAGCCATGGCCGGGGGCTCACGGAGGGCCATTTCAACGACCTCAAGGCCGCGGGCGCGGACGTCGTGACGCTCGGCGACCATGCCTTCGACCAGCGCGATACGCAAAGCTATATCGAACGCGAGCCGACGCTGCTCAGGCCGATCAACCTCGCTCCCGGCACGCCGGGCAGAGGGGCGAACCTGATTGAAGGGCGAAACGGCCGGCGCGTCCTGGTCGTCAATGCGCAGGGCCGTGTCTTCATGGAGCCGGTCGATGACCCTTTCCGCGCCGTCGAGGCGGCCGTTGCGGCGGCGCCGCTCGGCGAGCAGGCCGATGCCGTCATCGTCGATTTCCACACCGAGGCGACGTCCGAAATCCAGGCCATGGGGCATTTCCTCGATGGAAGGGTCAGCCTCGTCGTCGGCACGCATACGCATATTCCGACGAGCGATCATCGCATCCTCAGGGGCGGCACCGCGCTCATGGCCGACGCGGGCATGTGCGGCGACTTCGACTCCGTGATCGGGGTCGATACCGAGGAGCCGCTCAACCGCTTCCTCACCGGAATCGCGCAGAACCGTTTCACGCCCGCGGAGGGCGAAGCCACGCTGTGCGGCGTGGCCGTCCAAACCGACGATGCGACCGGGCTCGCAACCTATGTCGCCCCGCTGCGGGTGGGCGGGGTCCTCGCGGAAGCGCTGCCGGCGCTCTGAGCCGCCCGCCCGCGGCGGCGCTTTTCAACGCAACGGCGTTTGCCTATAAGGCCGCGACCATCCGACACGCTCACGCAAGGAAGTCCACGAATGCCCGGCCATTCGCATGCCAAGAACATCATGCACCTCAAGGGCAAGTCCGACGCGGCGCGCTCCAAGGTCTTCTCCAAACTCGCGCGCGA
>CAYRNE010000529.1:0-1746 GCA_964425245.1 uncultured Devosia sp. | reverse complement strand
CGAGCCCAACGTCGTCATCGGACCCGGCGTAAAGATCGGCGGGGATGTGACTATCCGCGCCTTCAGCCACCTCGAGGACGTGACGATCGGCGCGGGCAGTTCGGTCGGACCATTCACCCGCGTCCGCGGCGGTGCGATGCTTGCGGACGACGTGCACCTCGGCAATTTCGTCGAAGTGAAGAAGTCGGTGATCCACAAGGGCGTGAAGGCCGGCCACCTCAGCTATCTCGGCGATGCCGAAATCGGCGAGAAGACGAACATCGGCGCCGGCACCATTACCTGCAACTACGACGGCGTGAACAAGGACAAGACGACCATCGGCGCACGCGTGTTCGTCGGCTCGAACTCCGCGCTCGTCGCGCCGGTGAGCATCGGCGATGGCGCCTACATCGCCTCGGGCAGCGTGATCACCGGGGATGTCGAGCCCGACGCGCTGGCGTTCGGGCGCGCGCGGCAGGAGAACAAGCCCGGTTACGCGCCCCGGCTGAGGGCTAAGGCGGAAGCGATCAGGGCGGCGAAGAAAGCCAAGGGGTGACGTGAGATGTGCGGGATCGTCGGAATCATCGGCGTCGAACCGGTCGCGCCGCGTCTCGTGGATGCGCTGAAGCGGCTCGAATACCGCGGCTACGACAGCGCGGGCGTCGCGACGCTCGAGGGCGGGGCCATCCAGCGCCGGCGCGCCGAGGGGAAGCTCGGCAATCTCGCGACCAAGCTCAACATGGAGCCGCTGGGCGGGTTCATCGGCATCGGGCATACGCGCTGGGCGACGCACGGCGCGCCGACGGAGCACAATGCGCATCCGCATGCGACCGAGCGCGTCGCGGTCGTCCACAACGGGATCATCGAAAACTTTCGCGAACTGCTCGCCGATCTCGCCAAGGACGGATACGCGCCCAGGACTCAGACCGATACCGAGGCCGTCGCGCTCTGGGTTACCCGCGAGATGGACCTGGGGCTCGACCCCGAGATGGCGGTTGCGCGTACGCTCAAAGTCCTGCGCGGCGCCTTCGCGCTCGCCTTCATGTTCAACGGCTACGACAAGCTGCTGATCGCCGCCCGCCGCGGTGCGCCGCTGGCGATCGGCTATGGCGAAACCGAGATGTATCTCGGTTCGGATGCCATGGCGCTTGCGCCGTTCACGTCACGACTGAGCTATCTGCTCGATGGGGACTGGGCCGTGATTACGCCGAAAGGCGTCACCATCCGTGACGGCTCCGACGCCATCGTGCAGCGCGAGACGCTGGTCTCGCAGGCCTCGGCGACGCTGGTGGACAAGGGCAACCAACGGCATTTCATGGCCAAGGAAATCTACGAGCAGCCCGAAACGATCTCGCACACCCTGAGCCACTACGTGGACATGGGCGCCGAGCGGGTAGCGCTCCGCGAGGCGCTGCCGTTCGACTTCGCGACACTGCCGCGCCTCACCATCTCGGCGTGCGGCACGGCCTCTTTCGCCGGTACGGTGGCGAAGTACTGGTTCGAGCGCTACGCGCGGCTGCCCGTCGATGTCGACGTCGCCTCGGAGTTCCGCTACCGCGAGCCGCCGCTGGAACCGAACGCTCTCAGCCTCTTCATCTCGCAATCGGGCGAAACGGCCGATACGCTCGCGGCGCTGCGCTATTGCGCCGGGCAGGGCCAGCATATCGCCTCGCTCCTGAACGTCGCCGAGTCGACGATGGCGCGCGAAAGCCAAGTGGTTGTCCCCACCTTGTGCGGGCCCGAGATCGGCGTCGCCTCCACCAAGGC
>CAYRNE010000528.1:0-1748 GCA_964425245.1 uncultured Devosia sp. | reverse complement strand
GGCCGCGGCTTCACCTTCGGCGACTGGCTGCAGCCGCAGGGCGATTTCGCCAAGCCCTATCCGACCATGGGCGATGACGCGGCGGCGACGATCTACCTCTACATCTCATCCTTCATTACGGCGCAGATCGCCGAGGTCCTGGGCGAGACGGAGCAGGCGAAACGGCTTTCCGAGCGCGCCGAGCGGGTCAGGAAGGCGTTCCAGAACGAATTCATCACGGGCTCGGGGCGCATCGGCTACGACGACCAGTCGTCCTATGCGCTGGCTTTCCTCTGGGATCTCATCCCGGCCGAGCATGTCGAGGCGGCGAAGGGCTATTTCAAAGCGACGATCGAGCGCGCCCACCGGCGCATCGGCACCGGGTTCATCGGCACGCCCGCGCTGCTGCCGGCCCTTTGCAAGATCGGCGAATACGAGCTCGCGGCCGCGGTCTTTCTGCAGGAGGACGTGCCCGGCTGGCTCGCGCAGGTGAAGCGCGGCGCGACGACGATCTGGGAGCGCTGGGACGCGATCAGGGAGGACGGCACGATCTTCGAGCCGAAGATGAACTCCTACAACCACTATGCCTATGGCGCGGTCTGCCAGTGGTTGTTCGAGAGCGTTGCCGGCTTCCGCCCCGACCCCAGGCTGCCCGGTTTCCGGCACGTGATCTACGAACCGGTGATCATCCCCGCGCTTGCACCCGTGAAGGCGCACCACGAGTCGGCAGCGGGACGCATCGAGGCTGGTTGGACCCTCGACGGCGATCGCGTGACCTACGAGGTACTCGTACCCGAGGGAGCGAGCGGCACGCTCGTCCTCTCGCCGCACTACGAGGATATCGAAATCGACCATGAACCGCTGCCCTGGCGCGGCGGCGAAGAGAAAGCGCGAACCCTGCTCGCGCCCGGACGGCACACCGTGACGTTCCGGATCAGCAGGTGAGGCTCAGCCACCGGTGCCGGCAAAGCCGGCAATGAAAAAGGGAGGACCAGGACAATGACGTTTCGCTTCTCACGGCGTGGATTGATCGGCGCATCGGCCGGCATCGTTCTCGCATTCGGCCTCGCGACGGCGGCCGACGCCCAGGTGACGCTCACCTACCTCATCGACGACAACCCCACCAACCTCGCGACCGCCGAACAGCTCAAGGCTGCATTCGAGGCCGAGAACCCGGACATCACGATCGAAATCGAGACCCGTCCGGGCGGCGGCGAGGGCGACAACATCGTCAAGACCCGGCTTGCGACCGGCGAAATGACGGATGTCTTCCGCTACAACGCCGGCTCCCTGTTCCAGGCGCTGAACCCGGTGCAGACGCTGGTCGACCTGACGGACGAGGCCTGGCAGGCCGATGTCCTCGATTCCTTCAAGCAGGTCGTCACCGGTCCCGACGGCCGCATCTACGGCGCGCCGGAAGAAGCCGCGATGGGCGGCGGCATTCTCTACAACAAGAAGATCTACGAGGAGCTCGGACTGTCCGTCCCCAAAACCTGGGACGAGTTCATGGCCAACAACCAGAAGATCAAGGACGCGGGCAAGGTCGCCGTCATCCAGACCTTCGGCGATACCTGGACCAGCCAGCTCTTCGTGCTCGGCGACTTCTACAACGTGCAGGCCGCGGTGCCGAACTTCGCCGAGGACTACACCGCGGGTAAGGCGAAGTACGCAACCACCCCCGCCGCGATGCGCGGCTTCGAGTACGGCCAGCAGGTCTACGAGGCCGGGTTCCTCAACGAGGACTTCGCGGCGGCGACGTTCAACGACGG
>CAYRNE010000527.1:0-1755 GCA_964425245.1 uncultured Devosia sp. | reverse complement strand
GGGCCAACCGAGGTCGCCGCGGCGCGGCGCCTGGTTGGTCGAGGTCTTGAAGTGGGCATTGCCGAAGCCGCCGTTGCCACCCCTGAGCAGCACCATGCGCTGCCCGACTTCGGTGAAGTCGGCGATCAGCGTCTCGTTGTCTTCCTCGAAGATCTGTGTCCCGACCGGCACCTTCAGGATCACGTCCCTGCCGTCGGCGCCGGTGCGGTTCTTGCCCATGCCGTGGGTGCCCGTGCCGGCCTTGAAGTGCTGCTGGTAGCGATAGTCGATGAGGGTATTGAGGCCGTCGACGCACTCGACGATGACGTCGCCGCCGCGTCCGCCGTCACCCCCGTTGGGGCCGCCGAATTCGAGGAACTTCTCGCGCAGGAACGACACGGATCCGGCGCCGCCGTTGCCGGACCGCACGTAAACCTTCGCCTGATCGAGAAATTTCATGCAGCACGTCTTTCTTCCCAGGCCGCCCGTGTGAGCTCGGTGTCGATATGGCGCACCTCTTCTCCGCGTGCAAGGCAGAGCCTCAGGGAGACTCCGACCTCGCGGAACCCCATCTTTCGCTGGATCGCCAGCGACGCCTTGTTGAAATGGAAGACGCCCGATCCCAGCGAGTTCGCGTCGGTTACCGAGAAGTACCAGCCGACGACCTCGCGCACGGCTTCGCTCATCAGCCCCCGGCTCCAGAACGGCTGCGCCAGCCAGTAGCCGAGCACCGATCCCTGCGGTTCGCGATGAAAGCCGACGTGTCCAACGACGCCCTCGCCCGGAAGGTCGATGGTGAAGCCGGTTTCCCCGGCCGGCCGGTCGGGGCGCCAGTTCCTCAGCCAAGCGCGGGCGTCGCTTATCCGGTAAGGATAGGGGACGAGCGACAGGTTGCCGGCAACGGCGAAGTTGTTGAGAAAGAGCGCGATGCGCTCTGCATCGTCGGGGCGCGGCTGGCGAAGCAGGAGCCGCGCGGTCCTTAGCGTTACATCCATCGTGGCTGCTCCAGTTCAAGGAGCACAACGCGCTTGCCCCCGTCCTGGCCGCCTTCCAGCGTCTCGGTTCCAACCCGCCGGAACCCTGCCTTCTCAAGAACGTGCAGGGAGGCTTCGTTGTCCTCGAGCGAGCGCGCCGCGATCAGCCGGAAATGCCCGGTCGCCTGCGCGGCCTCTATTAGCCCCTTGACCGCCTCCGTCATGATGCCCCGGCCCCAGTAGGGCTCGCCCAGCCAGTAGCCGATCTCGGGGGGCCGTCCCTCGCGAAAGCTGAAGCCGACGACCCCGACGAGATGTCCATCCATGATGATGGCATAGGGGCGCTCGTCCGCCCGCTGCGCGAAGTTCTCGATGAAGGCGATGCCGTCCGCACGCGTGTAGGGATGCGGCAGGCGCGTCAGCCGGTCGGCGATCGCCTTGTTGTCGGCAAGCCGCACGAGGTCCGGCACGTCGCCGCGTATCGGCGCGCGGAGCACCAGACGCCGGGTTGCAATGCTGACGGGCAACATGTCGCGCGCCCGCCGGGCGGTTATCCGCGCCGTTGCTTCGGCAAGCGAACGTGCGCTCGCCGAAGGCGTTTCGACCTGCGGGCGGCGCAGCAGCACGGCAGTGTCGGAAGCCGGGCGCGCCGGCGGCTCGAGGGCACCTCTCGCGGCCGTCTCCGTCGCGGGCTGAGGCCTCGATTTCTGCGTGCCCGCCTTGGGCGCCGAGGATTTCCGCCGCGGCGCGGCAGCACCGGGGCTCGCGACGGGCGCCTCAGGCTTTGCGGCCGGCGCGGGCG
>CAYRNE010000526.1:0-1762 GCA_964425245.1 uncultured Devosia sp. | reverse complement strand
CATGATGCCGCAGAAGCGCAATCCCGACGCCGCCGAGCTGGCCCGCGCCAAGGCCGGCCGGGTGATCGGCGACCTTGCCGCCCTGCTGGTCGTGATGAAGGGCCTGCCGCTCGCCTATTCCAAGGACATGCAGGAGGATAAGGAAGTCGCGTTCGACGCGCTCGCCTCGCTGTCGCTGGCGCTTGCCGCCATGACCGGCATGCTCGGCGATCTCGCCGTCGACCGCGAGCGCATGGCAGCCGCGGCCGGCGCCGGTTTTTCGACGGCGACGGACGTTGCGGACTGGCTGGTCCGCGTCGCCAACGTCCCCTTCCGCGACGCCCATCACATTACCGGGCGGCTGGTAGCGCTGGCGGAGAGCCGCGGCATCGGGCTCGAGGGCCTGACCATCGAGGATTTCAAGGCTGTGGACGAGCGCCTCGACAGCCGCGTTCACAAGGTGCTCGGCCCGGAGAACTCCGTGCGCTCGCGCACGAGCTTCGGCGGCACCGCGCCCGACAACGTGCGCGAACAGGCCGCGCGCTGGAGGGAGCTCCTCACCGGCGAGAAATCCGCCCCCGTTCGCAAGCGCGCGCACGGACATGGCGGCGACGGCGGCATCGAGTAGCGAACATCCGCGCATGCCGCTGCACCCGAAGGTTGACATCCGCGCGCCACGGATCGAGCCTCGGCTCGCCGGAACGTTCTGGCGGACAATCAATGGAGGCAACCGATGATCACGAAGATCAAGTTGGGTGTCTATGCGCTGGCGGGCGTCCTGCTCGCCCTTGCCCTTTCGGGCTGCGCACATTCTCCATGAGTTAGCCGGTGCCCGCGCCGCGTTCGTGGCGCGGGCCACCTCCTCGGCGCCTGCCCTTCCGTTTCCGCGTCGCTTGCCCTAGCGTCTCGACAGCCGCGTCCACGAGGTGCTCGACCCGGAGAACGCCGTGCGCTCGTGCACTAGCTTCGGCGGCGCCGCGCCCGACATGCGCGAGAACAGGCCGCGCGCTTTGAGGGAGCTCCTCACCGGCCGCGAGTGAAAGGTATGACTTTCGCTTCGCCGGGCGTTGCCTTAGAGGTGACGCGGCAAATCTCGGGGCGCATCACCTTGGTTCACCATTTTCAGTATCGCGACGAGCGCATGTTCGCAGAGGATGTGGACCTGACCGCGCTCGCGGAGAAGGTCGGCACGCCGTTCTATGTCTATTCGGCAGCGACGCTTCGCCGCCACATCCGGGTGATGCGTGAGGCCTTCGAGGGCATTCCGACGCTCCTCGCCTATGCCATGAAGGCGAATTCCAACCAGGCGGTGCTGAAGGTGCTGGCCAACGAAGGCGCCGGTGCCGACGTGGTCTCGGGCGGCGAGCTCGAGCGGGCCATCGCCGCCGGCATTCCGGCAAACAGGATCGTCTTCTCCGGCGTCGGCAAGACCGTCGCCGAGATGCGCCGCGCGCTCGACCTCGGCATTCACTGCTTCAACCTCGAGAGCGAGCCGGAGCTCGATCGCCTTAATGAGATCGCCGGCTCGATGGGAAAGGTCGCGCCGGTCTCGGTGCGGGTGAACCCCGACGTCGACGCCGGCACGCATGCCAAGATCTCGACCGGCAGGAAGGAAAACAAGTTCGGCATTCCTTACGACCGGGACCGCGAGGTCTATCGGCGCATCCACGAACTGCCCGGCCTCGAAGCCATCGGCGTCGATATGCACATCGGCAGCCAGATCACCGACATGCGGCCCTTCGACAATGCTTTCGCGCTGCTGGCCGAACTCGTCCGCGACCTG
>CAYRNE010000525.1:0-1765 GCA_964425245.1 uncultured Devosia sp. | reverse complement strand
GCGCCACCGAGCAATTCGGGCCCGACCCGGCGGCCAATCGGCGTGTCGTCGTGACCGTGATCCCGTAGCCGGCCGCCCGGCCTTCGCAGCAGGTGCGACGCACGATCGTTCGGCGCGTCGCTGGTCATGAAGCGCGCCTGAACGGCCGCCTCACCCGATGTTCAACGCCCCGGCGGCACGCTCCTCGCACTGGAACCGACCACTGAGAGGAGCAGGATCCCGATGTCCGCGATCAGGACCGTTCTCGCGGGGGCGCTCGCGCTCGCCGCAATCGCCACCACCGCACAGGCCTTCGAGCTTCAGGCCGGAGGCGCCGTCAAGTTCAGGCCGATCAAGGCCCAGCTCGGCATTGTCTCCCCCGCCGACGGCGTCTGCCCCGGCGCGGCCAAGGTCACCGGCTGGGTCTTCTCCAACAAGCCGGGCACGGCCAGCGTCATGCTCGTCAACGCCAATGGCGGCGTTTACGGCCCCTATCCCGTGAAGACCGTCGAGACGGCGGACGGCAAGGCCATGGGGTCGTTCTCGACCGGCTTCATGATCGACGCACCGACCGACACCTCGTATCGTCTGGTCATCGCCAATTCGGACGTGCACTCGAACTGGGTGCCGCTGACCGCCTGCCTTTGAGCGCCCCGCCGTGCCCGCGACCGTGCCGTTTCGGCACGGTCAACGGCTATTTCGCAAACGGCGCTTACGCGATCCCCCGTCGCCGCGCGAGCTCTTTGCAAAGCGCCGGATAATTTCACGCCGCTGCGTGTTTACCGGCGCTTAACGGACGGCGATTCGCGGGCGTATTTAAGCACCTGGAAACCAAGTTGAACCGGAATCGGCCCGGCCGGCCCTCAAAGGCCGCCGCCTTGCGCCCGGCGCTGGCCGGTACCACCTAGATGTTGTGGCGAACAAAGCGCGGACCCGCGATTCGCCGCCGATTCGCTCCCGCTTTGTTCGGGTTTTGTGCGTTCTCCTAATGCCGCGCGAAAAGGGCAGCGCTTCTGTCCCGTATCGGGACGCTCGCTTCCGCCCGATTCCGTGACTAGATAAGGCCGATGCCCTCCGTCCCCTCCTCGCTCAAAGCGATTCTCGGCCCGACCAATACCGGCAAGACCCACTTCGCGATCGAGCGGATGCTGGCCTATCGCACCGGCATGATCGGGCTGCCGCTCCGGCTCCTCGCACGCGAGGTCTATCACAAGGTCGCCGAACGCATCGGAGCCCAGAACGTGGCCCTCGTCACCGGCGAGGAGCGGATCGTTCCCGCGGCGCCGCGCTACTGGGTCGCGACGGTCGAGGCGATGCCGCTCGACATCCCCGTCGAATGCGTTGCGGTTGACGAAATCCAGGTCGCGACCGACTTCGACCGCGGCCACGTCTTCACCGACCGCATCCTGCGTGCACGCGAGCTCAGCGAGACGCTGCTACTCGGGGCGGCGACCATGGCGCCGGTCATCCGGCGTCTCCTGCCGGAAGCGGAAATCATCCACCGCCCCCGCTTTTCGACGCTGACTTATGCCGGCTCGAAGAAAATCTCGCGGCAGCCGCACCGCTCCGCGATCGTCGCCTTCTCGGCGACGCAGGTCTATGCGATCGCCGAGCTCATCCGGCGCGAGCGCGGCGGTGCGGCAGTCGTGATGGGCGCCCTCTCCCCGCGCACCCGCAATGCCCAGGTCGATCTCTACCAGAATGGGGACGTCGACTTCCTCGTCGCGACCGACGCCATCGGCATGGGCCTCAACCTCGACGTGCGCCACGTCGCCTTTGCCGACGA
>CAYRNE010000524.1:0-1765 GCA_964425245.1 uncultured Devosia sp. | reverse complement strand
GTTCCCATGCTCGCGCTCGACGAGGCGCGGCAGGTTGCGGAGGAGGAACTGCAGGCAAAGCTCCCCGAGTTCGACGACGGCAGCGACACAGCGCCGTAGCACCGCGCCGCGGACTAAACCGGCAGCCCGCGCAGCAGCCTCGGGGCGCCGCGCTCGATGGCGGCGGCGCGGCCGATCATGAACTCCTTGAGGGGCGGCAGACGGTCGACCACCCCGAGTCCCAGATCGCGCAGCGCGCGCACCGGCGCGAGGTCGTTCGAGAACAGCCGGTTCATGCTGTCCGTCACCATGGCCATGACCGCCGTGTCGAAGCGCCGCCAGCGTTCGTAGCGGCGCAGGACGTCGTGCGCGCCATGGTCGAGGCCGAGACGCATCGCGCCGACCGCGACCTCGGTCAGCGCCGCGACGTCCTTCAAGCCGAGGTTGAGCCCCTGCCCCGCGACGGGGTGGATGACGTGCGCGGCGTCGCCGATCAGCGCGAGGCGCGGCGCGATGAAGCTCCGCGCGATCCTCAGCGACAGCGGGAAGACCTGGGGCGGCTCCTCGACCGTGACGGTGCCGAGGGTCGAGCCCATTACCTCTTCGATCACCGCCGCGAGCGTTTCGAGCGGCATCGCCTTGTAGCGGGCCGCGGCCGCGGGCCGCTCGGTCCAGACGAGCGAGGACCGGTTGCCGCCGAGCGGCAGGCTGGCGAACGGCCCGGCGGGGCGAAAATGCTCGTAGGCGACGCCCTCATGCGGCAGCTCATGGCCGATCGTCGTCACGATTCCCGATTGCCGGTAATCGTGCACGATGAGGCCGATACCGGCCATGCCGCGCAGCGCCGACATGGCGCCGTCAGCGGCGACGACCAGCGGGGCCGAGACGGCCGATCCGTCCCTAAGGCTCAGCCGCGCCGCCGGTCCCTCGCCGGAAAAGCCTGTGATCTCAACGTCCCCGAGCAGCTCGACGCGGCCGCCGAGCGAATCGAGCAGCGCGCCGGCAAGCGCCCTGTTGGGCACCATGTGAGCGAAGGGCTCTCCCGGGCCGACGTCGCCGCCGAAGCTCAGGAGCAGCGGGCGCGCAATGTCGCCGGCTCCCGAGTCGGTGATCTTCATCTCACGCACCGGCTCCGCTTCGTCCGCGACCTGCCGCCAGACGCCGAGCGTCTTGAAGAGCCGCCGGGCGCCGGCGGCTATGGCCGAGGCCCGCTGGTCCCTCGGCACCGCGAACGTCCGGCGGTCGAGCACGGCGACGGCGAGCCCTTCCATCGAGTTGGCAAGGGCGAGCGCCAGCGTCAGCCCGACCGGCCCGCCGCCGACGATCGCGATATCGAATCTGCGGTCTGCCATCGATCGCTCTCCTGCTGCCGACCGTGCGGGGTTTCCGCCTCCGCCGCAAGGCGTCAGCGGGCCGCAGCGCTGATTAATTCATCGGCAGACGCCTCGGCACTGCACAAAAATCAGGCATCGGTCCGTTCAGCGTGTTGCATGCCGCCTCCTCGGCTTGTCCCCGTCAGTCCCGAGTAGCAAATGAAATCAATGGGGTAGCGCGAAGAGGCGCGATCTGGCACAGCACTTGAGTCCCTCGGCGGCATGGAGACCGTCCAAACGCAATCGAAAGGGGCATCCATGAAACTGGTGATTGCAATCATCAAGCCGTCGCGGCTCGAGGAGGTCCGGCAGGCCCTCAACTCCCTCGACGTCCACGGCATGACCGTCACCGAGGTCAAGGGCTATGGCCGCCAGAAGGGTCATTCCGAAATCTACCGCGGCACCGAATACGC
>CAYRNE010000523.1:0-1779 GCA_964425245.1 uncultured Devosia sp. | reverse complement strand
CCATATCAATGGGTGCGTTGAAGAGAGTTGCTTTTCAATCAATTGCTTAGGAACGGGGTACTGTTTCCCATCACCCCGCTCACTCCACAGAAGCCTGTGGAGGGCCACTGAGTTTTCGACGACGTCTCCGCTAAACCACTAGGCGGTCCCAGCCGCCGTAGTGCTCGCCGCTGCCCGTCCCCCTCGGTAGGCTAAGTGCGACGATGGCGATGCCTACTAGGACGCCGCTCCATGAAGCAATGAGGCCGGCGCCCTCCAGCACCCAGGGCGCGGCGATCAGCCACAGGCCGAAGACGACATTGATGAAACGCAACGCGCGTGCTACCTCGGCCATTGCGATGATCGCAACCGTGACGATCAGTGCGCCGACGAGGTGATCGCTATCGGCCATAGGGGGCTCTGTGCCGAAAGCGAGGCGCGTGAACATCAGCGCAATGCCGAGCGTGGCGCTTGCCACCAATGTCCAGGGCACGGTTACACCGCGGAGGGCCGATGCGACAGCCTCGCGGAGCGGGGCCTCGAAGCCGGGCTTGTCGTCGCGGCCGCCGCCCGGCTGAGCACCTCCCTGGAAAAACGTGCGCCAGAGCGGCGCGCCGCGCCGGTAGCTCTGCACCAGGTACTGTCCCATCGCGACTAGCTCGTCGAGGCTGTACGGAATCATGATCAGCATCGCCAAGGCGGCGAGGAGGCAGAGTGTGCACCATGTGCCGATGACGATCGGCTGAATGATGATGAAGTAGATACTGACCACGCCTAGTGGCACGACGACGATGCCAAACATCGTGACCATCCATGGCATCGTGCGCCAGCGCCTGCGATCGCCCATGACGCCCATCAGGACCTCGAACATGTATGTGATGGCGCCGAGGCCGGCATCCGCGATCGGCCAGGCCTTCGATACGTCCGAGGTGATGATAGTCTCGGTGCCGTTGCGTCCGCCCGCTCCCGCGAAGAACGGCTCCCAAGCGCCATCGATGTGACCGAGCTGGTAGGCCGCGAGGTGCCTGGAAATCAGGAGGCCCACGAAGCCGAGTGCGACGATCGGCAGGCGCTGAAGGTACGTCGATGGCGAATAGCTCCAGCCGGGCGGCAGGTCGGATTGATCCATCATCCCGGCCATGCTCATGCCCGGCATCATCGGCACGAGGATCGCGAAAGCAATGACCAGCGCGCCGACGAGCGTATCGTTCGCGTAAACAGCGGCGCTCGGCGTCCAGAATATCAGCGGTGCGAACAGCAGCCAGATGCCGACCGCCGTGTTGGCCCACTGCGACCACGAGAAGCGCGGTGACAGCGACAGTGCGCCGAACGCCATGATCAGGAGGCCGCTGATGACGTCGCTGAGTCCTAGCCATGTGCTGCGCAGCGTGGGGTCGGAGAGACCTCGTTCCGCGGTTACACCCACCACGGCGTCGCTGAAATCGGCTGCGCCGAAGCTGCCGAACACGAACGGGCTCGACGCGAGCCAGGCGCCGAGCATGATGTTCAGGTAGTGCACCCAAAGCATCCCGAAATGCATGCGGCGCATGTCTTCCATGTGCTCGCGCATCATTCCCTCGCGCTCCGGGCTCGCCCCTTCGGATTCCTCTTCTGCCGACGTCTCCACTGTCTTCGCGGCGACTCTCGCCGGATTCAGTTTGTTCTTTTGGGCCCAACCGACGGGTTCGGCCTTCAAGTCGGCGATCATCTTGGGCAGTGTCTCGCCAAGCGAACGCGCCGGCTGCCAGTCGAGCACGAAGTCCCGGTTCGAGGTGCCGTCGAGTGAGTTGGGCGTAACGT
>CAYRNE010000522.1:0-1782 GCA_964425245.1 uncultured Devosia sp. | reverse complement strand
TATGGATGTTGCCGTTGGCGTAGGGCGGGCCGTCGTGCAGCGTGAACAGCGGCCGATCCTTGGCCTGCTCGCGCTGGCGGGCATAGATGTCCATCTTCTCCCAGCGCTCGAGCCAGATCGGCTCGCGCTGGGGGAGGCCGGCGCGCATCGGGAAATCGGTCTGCGGCAGGAACAGCGTCGAGGAATAGTCCACCTCGGCGGCTGCCTTCGGGGTATCGTTCATCGTTCCGGTATCGTGGGCCTGAAAGCTGCGGGCTTTTAGCAAGCGGAGCGGCAGGGTGCCAGTCCTACCGCTCCCGACGGAAGGCAGCTTTTTCGCGGGCCCTGAATGCTCCTATAAGAAGCCCGCATGCCTCTCGGCCGAAAGGATTCGCATGGCGGCGGACCAGATCGAACTCACCATCCTGATGCCATGCCTCAACGAGGCCGAGACGCTGGAGGCATGTATCGCCAAGGCGCAAAGCTTCCTCGCCCGCTCGGGTATTTCCGGGGAAGTGCTGATCGCCGACAACGGCTCGAGCGACGGCAGCCAAAGCATTGCGCGCAAAGCCGGCGCCCGTGTGGTCGATGTCCCCGAAAAGGGCTATGGCGCCGCGCTCATGGGCGGCATCGAAGCGGCCCGCGGCCGCTACGTCATCATGGGCGATGCCGACGACAGCTACGACTTCGAGAATCTCGGCGCCTTCGTCGAACGGCTCCGCACCGGCGATGCCCTCGTCATGGGCAACCGCTTCGCCGGCGGCATCGCCCCGGGCGCCATGCCCTGGCACCACAGGTATATCGGCAATCCCGTCCTCTCCTTCCTCGGCCGGCTGTTCTTCAAGACGCGTGCCTCGGACTTTCACTGCGGGCTCCGCGGCTTCGACCGGGCGGCGATCCTCGGGCTCAATCTCAGGACGACGGGCATGGAGTTCGCGTCTGAAATGCTGGTCAAGGCGACGCTCTCGGGACTGCGCGTGTCGGAGGTGCCGACGACGCTCAAGCCGGACGGGCGCAGCCGGGCGCCGCATCTCCGCTCCTTCCGCGACGGCTGGCGGCACCTCAGGTTCCTGCTGCTGTTCTCGCCGCGCTGGCTGTTCCTCTATCCCGGCTCCGTCCTGCTCGCCGTCGGGCTGTTCTTCGGCACGCTGGTGATCCGCGGACCTGTGCCGGTCAGCCCGACGCTCACGCTCGACGTCAACACGCTGCTTGCGGCGGCGATGTGCATCATTGTCGGCATGCAGGCGGTAAGCTTCGCAGTCATCGGGCGGCGCTTCGCCTCGCGCTACGGTTTCATCCCCCGCTCGGAGACGTTCGACCGGCTGCTCGAGGCCCTGACGCTCGAACGGGTCCTCACCGCCGCCGTGGTGCTCGTCATGATCGGCCTTGCCGCCCTTGGCTGGGCCTTCGTCTCATGGGCGACCGTTGGATTCGGGGCAATCGAAGGCAGCGTCGTCTCCCGCTTCATGATCGTCGCGATGACCACGCTCGTCGCGGGCCTGCAACTGGCAATGAGCGGCTTCATGTCCTCGATCATGAACATTCCCCTGAACGAAAGGCGCGTCGTCGTGCCCGACGACGATCACATGCTGCGCCCCCGTCCGCGCCGCTCCCGCACGAGGGCATGAATTGGAGTTCGAACCGCTTGTCCTTCTCGCCCTTGCCGGGGTGGGCATGGCGGCCGGCTTCGTCGCCCTCAACATGGTGATGGGCGATCAGCACCGCCTGACCCTCGATTTCACCGGCGGCTTCGGCTTCGTCGGCATCGCCGTCGCGCTGATGGGGCGCAACCATCCCGTGGGC
>CAYRNE010000521.1:0-1794 GCA_964425245.1 uncultured Devosia sp. | reverse complement strand
GGTTCGCCGGCCTGCCGGAGGCGAAGGCCCGCGGCTACGGGCCGGGCCGCTTCTCGTTCAACGTCAAGGGGGGCCGCTGCGAGAAATGCGAGGGGGACGGCGTCATCAAGATCGAGATGCACTTCCTGCCCGACGTTTATGTCACCTGCGAGGTCTGCAAGGGCAAGCGCTACAACCGCGAGACGCTGGAGGTGCAGTTCAAGGGCAAGTCGATCGCCGACGTGCTCGACATGACGATCGACGAGGCGACGGAGTTCTTCGCCGCGGTGCCCTCGATCCGCGAGAAGTTCGCGACGCTGCAGCGCGTGGGGCTGGGCTACATCAAGGTCGGCCAGCCGGCGACGACGCTCTCGGGCGGCGAGGCGCAGCGCGTGAAGCTGAGCCGCGAGCTCAGCAAGCGCGCGACCGGCCGGACGCTCTACATGCTGGACGAGCCGACGACGGGCCTCCATTTCCACGACATCGCCAAGCTCCTCGAAGTGCTGCACGAACTGGTCGACAACGGCAACACGGTGGTGGTGATCGAGCACAACCTCGAGGTCATCAAGACCGCGGACTGGATCATCGACCTCGGCCCCGAAGGCGGCGACGGAGGCGGCGAGATCGTCGGCGCGGGCACGCCGGAGGACATTGTCGCCAACAGGCGTAGCTACACCGGCGCGTTCCTCAAAGAGGTCATGGACCGGCGCAAGGCATCGAAGAAGAAGCCGAGCCGCCAGGCGGCGGAGTAGCCGAGCGCGAGCCTGGCGCGAGGTTCCATACACGGGGCGCATGGCACGGCTGACCCGGAGGCGCTGGCCGAGGACGGCAAACTCGCCCATCTCTGGGCCGTCAGGAATCCGGAAACGAGGTGAGCAAATGTTCGTCCGCGCTGTGTGGCGGCTCAGGCGCCTCATCGACGTCAAGCAGGCGCTGCGGGAGATGGAAGTGCCGACGACGCGGGACGCGTTGGGACTTTCGGGGACAGATTTCCAGAAGATGACCCGGGGCCTGTTCGACCGATAGCGCAGGCCGGTGGCCCGGCCGCCTGGCGCTCCGCCGGCAGGCCATTCGCGCATCCTATCCGGCCGATCCTTAATTCTGGATGAACAGGTAGCCCAATCGGCTTGCATGGGGCGCATATCGGTCTTGAGCAATGGGCCCCTGCTCGTTGGCGGCGAACACCCCTAGATAGAGCCGTGCAAGGGCTTGGAAGCTCCTTGCGCATGAAAGGAGAACGTCAAATGGGCATCCGCCAGACTCTCAAGCGGTGGGCCGCCTACCAGCAGACCGTCCGTGAGCTCGCTGCTCTCGACAACCGTCAGCTGCAGGACCTCGGCATCACGCGCCATGACATCCAGCGCATTGCTCGCGATCATGCGCGCACCCTCTAGGGTTTCGCCCGCAGAACGCGTCGATCCGCTCCGAACACCCGCTCGCCTCTGACGAGCGGGTGTTTTGATTCCGGGCCTAATAGGCGAGCCGGGCCCGCAACTCCTCGTAATCCACGTTGACCGCCTTGCGGAACGCCGGCCGCTCGTTGAGCCGGGCATGCCAGGCCTCGACATGCTCGAAGCGGCGCCGGGGAATGTCCATCGTCGACCAGCGGTAGAGCGCCACCGACGCAACGACATCGGCATAGGTCAGCCGGGCACCGCCCAGCCAGGGCGACTCCGCAAGCCGCGCTTCCATGATGCCGAAGCAACGCTCCGTCGCCGCAATCGCCTTCTCGATCGGGGTCCGGTCGTGCTTTTCGGCCGGCGTCCGCACCACCCTCCAGAACACGTCTATCCACGCCGGCTGGAACGTCGTCGC
>CAYRNE010000520.1:0-1803 GCA_964425245.1 uncultured Devosia sp. | reverse complement strand
CGCTCAGTGCGAGGATCGAGGTGACGAGCGGCGCGAGGATATAGACGACCTTGTCGGCGCCGGCGGGAACGACCGGTTCCTTGAACACGAATTTCAGGAGGTCCGCGAAGGATTGCAGCAAACCGAATGGGCCGACGACGTTGGGACCGCGGCGCACCTGCACGGCCGCCCAGATCTTGCGGTCCGCAAGCAGGATATAGGCCGTAAAGATGAGCAGCGAGACCAGCAGGATCAGCGCCAGCCAGGCGTAGCCGACGCGGTCGCCCCATCCGAGGATGGGAACGCCGAGAAGGTAGTTGAGCGCTTCGAGAATGAATTCCATCCGTCCCGCCCCTACTCCGCTGCCTGCCGAAGTCCGGCGGCGAGCGCGGCGCATTCGCCCATCACTGCCGACGCGCGGGCGATCGGGTTGGTGAGGTAATAGTCCGCGATGGGCGAGGCGAGCTTCGCGCTCGCGGTTTCCACCTTGGGTTTGGCCAGCTTCCTGATGTCGTCCACCGCGGCCGCGGCGATCTGGTCGATGCGCGCGAGGTGGGGGAACTCCTCATACATGGCGCTCCGCAGCTGGGCGAGCGAGTTGAACGGCAGCGGCTGGCCGAGCACGGCGCTGAGCGCCCGGACAATCGCCCAGTCCTCGCGCGCCTCGCCCGGCGGGAAGACCGCCCGTTCGCCCATCTGCACGCGGCCTTCGGTGTTGACGTAGGTCGCGGACTTCTCGGTATAGGCGGCGGCCGGCAGGATCACGTCGGCCCGGTGCGCGCCGGCGTCGCCATGCGTGCCGATGTAGACGACGAAGGCCTTGCCCATAGCGGTCGTGTCGTATTCGTCGGCGCCGAGCAGGAAGAGCACGTCGAGCTCACCCTTGCCCGCGAGCTTGATCTGGTCCGCCGAGCAGACGCCGCCCTCGTGCGGCACAAAGCCGATGTCGATGCCGCCCACACGGCCCGCGGCGTGATGCAGCATGGCGTAGCCGTTCCAGCCTTCGGCGAGGTTGGGGCTCATGGTCGCGATGTGCGCAGCGAGCGCGATGACGTCGCGGCCGATCTGCTTCGACCACGCGGGCCCATGCGATACGGCGCCCTCGCCTACGACGACCAAGGGCCGCTCGGTCTTGGCGAGAATCTCCCCGAAGCCCTGCCCGCTAGCGACGTGAGCCAGCGTTTCGATGCCCTGCCCAAGCCACTGATAGGGATAGGTGAGGTCGTTGTTGTCGCCGACAAGGCCGATCGGGATGCCGTTCAGCCGCCAGGCCTTGCGGATGCGGGAGTTGAGGACGGCCGCCTCCCGCCGCGGATTGGACCCGACGATGAGAATGGCATCGGCTTCTTCGATGCCCGCGATGGTGGGGTTGAAAACATAGGCGGCCCGCGGCATGCCGGGATCGATGCCCGACATCGGCGGCCGGCAGTCGGTCATTCCCGAGCCGAGCGCCGTCATGAGCGCCTTCAGGGCGTACATGTCCTCGACCGCGGCGAGATCGCCTGCGATGGCGCCGACCTTCTTGCCTCCGCCCGCAGCCTTGACCGCCTTGGCGACGGCCGCGAAGGCCTCGGCCCAGGTCGCGGGCCGGAGCTTGCCGCCCTTTCGGACATAGGGCCGGTCGAGCCGCTGGCTCTTCAGCCCGTCCCAGACGAAGCGGGTCTTGTCCGAGATCCACTCTTCGTTGATTGCGTCGTGGACGCGCGGCAGGATGCGCATGACCTCGCGGCCGCGGCTGTCGACCCTGATGTTCGAGCCGACCGCATCCATGACGTCGATGGATTCCGTCTTGGAGAGCTCCCACGGTCGTGCCGTGAAGGCGTA
>CAYRNE010000519.1:0-1803 GCA_964425245.1 uncultured Devosia sp. | reverse complement strand
GGCTTCAAATCCCGGTGGATGACGCCGGCGGCGTGCGCCGACTCGAGGCCGGACAGGATCTGCAGGGCGTAGTCCACGGCCTGATCGACGGGCAGCCGCCGCTCGCGATCGAGGAGCGCCTGCAGCGACTCCCCCGTCAGCCGCTCCATCACCATATAGGGCAAGCCCTCTGGCAGTTGGTCGACGTCCATCACGCGCGTGACGTGTGGGCTTTGGATCAACGCGCAGGCGCGGGCTTCCTGTAGGAACCGGACGGTCAGGCCGGGGCGCTCCGAGAGGTCCTCGTGCAACACCTTGAGCGCGATGGGCAGGCCCAATGCTTCGTGCCGCGCTTCATAGACCCGGCCCATGCCCCCCTCACCAATGAGCTGGCCGATGCGATATTTCCCACCGATCAAATCGCCTGATTTCAGCGCCATGGGTCAGGGTCCTGGTGAAGAGCGCGCAGGGCAGTGAGCCTCAAGAGCCGTCGACGACCCGCTCGGCCATCGGTACATGCCGCTCGTATTCGCGGAGGAACGCCAGCGTCTTCGGATCGGCACGGTCGACGATCAGGGTTCCATTCAGATGGTCCACTTCGTGCTGAATGATGGCAGCCGGCGGTCCCTCCCACAAAGTTTCGAACGCCCGGCCGTCGAGATCGAGCGCTCGGATCTTCACCTTGCGCGGCCGTTCGACGCGGCCTCTCAGGCCGGCCACCGAGAGGCAGCCCTCGTAGATCGCGATGCTTTGCCCCGCGCCGGTCGGGCTTTCGACCTCGAGCTCCGGGTTGACGAAGACTGTCAGCGGCACGGAGCCGAAGCTCGGGTAGCGAGGGTTGCCCCGCACCACGACCAGGCAGACACGAAGCGGCTCGAACACTTGTGGCGCCGCGATGCCGACCCCGTCGGCGTCCCGCATGGTGGCGACCATGTCGTCGACCAGCGCCCGGAACCACAGCGAGGACAGGTCCGCAGGATCGATCGCTGCCGCCCGCTGTCGCAGGACCGGCTCACCGAGCTGGGCTATTTTGCGGAGACCCATCGGGACGAAGCATAGCCGGTCAGGTCGGCGATGTTCGGGGTTTCCAGAGCCGATCTTCGATTTGGGCTTCCAGGTTGGCGCGCCGCGACAGCGAGAACAGCAGATCGCTCAGCCGGTTCAGGTAGATCAAGAGCTCGGGGCGCAGTGGGGACGTTCGATGGGCCGTCCAGCAGCAGCGCTCGGCGCGCCGGCAGACGGCGCGTGCCGTGTGCAGGGCGGCGGCCGCGCGGCTGCCGCCCGGCAGCACGAAGTGCTTGAGCGGCGGCAGCGCCGCTTCGGCTCGATCGATGTCCTGCTCCAGGTGAGCGACGTTCTCGGCGTCGATGAGCGCGAGCCGGAGGCGACTCTCCTTGCCCGGCACGCACGCCAGCTCGGCGCCGAGGACGAACAGCTCGTTTTGAACCCGCTCGAGGACCGAGTCGATCTCGGCTGCTGGCTCGAAGGAACGCGCCAGCCCGATGGTGGCGTTCGTTTCGTCCACGCTGCCGTAGGCTTCGACGCGCGGATCCTCCTTGGCGACGCGCTGCCCGCCGAACAGGCCCGTCGTGCCGTCGTCGCCGGTCTTCGTGTAGAGCTTCATGCCTGACCACCGGCGCTCGCCGGCTCCGGTCCTCAAGGTACACAGGAAGGTCAGGAGAACGGAGAAATTTCGACTAGCCGAGCGCCTCGGAGAAGGCCGATTAGCCGGCGGCCCAGGCGTCCAGATCGGCCTTGGCGCCTTCGACGATTTGCGCGCCGAAGCCGGGCGGCACCGTCGCAAACTCCTGAAAACCGATGCGG
>CAYRNE010000518.1:0-1811 GCA_964425245.1 uncultured Devosia sp. | reverse complement strand
CGATGCTCGTGATCGTTGCCCCGCTCTACATCCCGCTGGTAAGGACGCTGGGCTTCGACCTCATCTGGTTCGGCATCCTCTACACCATCACCTGCCAGATCGCGTACATCACGCCGCCGTTCGGCTATAACCTCTTTCTGATGCGCGCCATGGCGCCGCCGGAGGTCACCCTCGGCGACATTTACCGTTCCATCGTGCCGTTCATGCTGCTCATGATCGTCACGCTTGTCATTCTCATGATCTTCCCGCAGATCGCCCTGTGGCTGCCGCAGCTTTATGCCGGCGGATAGGGCGGACGCGCGAAGCACTAGCGGCGAAAGGTAATGGCTCGAAAAAGGGAGACGACGATGAGCGAAACAACGAAGCTCAATAAGCGCGAATTCTTCAAGAAGGCGGGTATCGCGACCGCCAGCGCTGTTGGCGCGACGGCGCTGGCGACGCCCTATGTGAAGGCCCAGACGCCCATCCGCTGGCGTCTGCAGACCTATGCGGGACCGGCGCTCGCCGAACACGTGGTCAAGAATGCCATCGACTGGTTCAACACCGCCGCCAATGGGGAAATGGTGATCGAGCTCTATACGGCCGATCAGCTCGTCCCTCACGGCGAGCTGTTCCGCGCGGTACAGTCCGGAACCATCGACGCCGCGCAAAGCGATGACGACTCGGCTGCCGCCCCAGTCGACGTCAAGGTGTTCGGTGCCTATTTCCCGCTCGCCTCGCGCTACTCGCTCGACGTGCCCGCACTCTGGCATTGGCGCGGGCTGAACGAGATCTGGCAGGAAGCCTACGCCGAAATCCCCGATGTCACCTGGCTGTCGACGGGTGCCTGGGACCCGTGCAATTTCGGCACCACGCGGCCGATCAACAGCCTCGCGGACCTGCAAGGGCTGCGTACCTACACGTTCCCGACCGCGGGCCAGTTCCTCTCGCAGTTCGGAGTCGTGCCGGTATCGCTGCCCTACGAAGACGTCGAGCCGGCATTGCAGACCGGCGAACTCGACGCCATCTGCTGGTGCGGCATCACCGAACTGCATACGGTGGGCTGGGCGAATGCGCTCAAGTACTACTGCACGAACCCGGTGTCGGGCGCCTGGGCCGGCTCCTACTTCGTCAACACGGCGAAGTGGAACGAGCTGCCGCCGCACCTGCAGCAGCTCTATCGGATGATGATCGACACCTCGCACTACTACCGCCAGCACTGGTACTGGGCAGGCGAGGCCAACTTCCGCATCAACGGCAACCTGGAACTGACCACCGTTCCGGCCGCCGAATGGGCAACGCTCGAGCAGGCCGCCGACGCCTTCTGGAACGATATCGCGAGCCAGAGCGAACGCAGCGCCCGGGTCGTCGAGGTCATCCGGCAGTACAACGCCGACATGATCAAGGCGGGCCCGCCCTACCGCTACTAATGCTTCTGCCGGCCGCTCAAGGTGCGCGGCCGGCCCTCCACCAATGCCGTTCCCCGGGGGAAATCGTAAATGCCTGCCGCGTATTCGCTGGATGCGCTTAAAGCCGATGTCAAAACCGGGACGATCGATACCGTCGTCGTCGCTTTCCCCGACATGCAGGGGCGGCTGATCGGCAAGCGCTTCCAGGCCGAGTTCTTCCTCGAAGGCGCGATCGACGAGACGCATGGCTGCAACTATCTGCTCGCCAACGACATCGACATGGAGCCGGTGCCCGGCTACGAGGCTGCGAACTGGGACAAGGGCTATGGCGATTTCGTCATGAAGCCCGACCTTTCGACGCTGATGAAGGCCGCGTGGCTCGAAGGCACCGCAATCGTGCTCGCCGATCTCGTCGACCATCAC
>CAYRNE010000517.1:0-1815 GCA_964425245.1 uncultured Devosia sp. | reverse complement strand
TCTGGCCCTTCATCAACGCCATCCTGCTCAGCACGACGGCACTCAATTTCCTCACCGGCGAGACGTCGAACGTCGGCCTGCGGAACTACGAGCGGCTGATCGAGAACAGCGACTACCTGCTGTCGATGGGCAACACCATTACCTTCACGTTCTGGTCCCTGCTCATCAAGTTCGTGACCGGGATGACGATCGCGCTGATCCTCCACAGCCGCATTCCGTTCAAGAATCTCATGGCGGCGATCATGCTGCTGCCGTGGATCGTGCCGGAGGTCGTGACGGCACTCGCCTGGAAGAGCATCTACGATCCGATCTTCGGCGGCCTCAACCCGATCCTGCTCGGGCTCGGCATCATCGACCGCCCGCTGGGCTGGCTTTCCGACCCCAACATGGCGATGGGAAGCGTCATCGCCGTCAATGTCTGGAAAGGCATTCCCTTCTATACCCTGCTGCTCCTCGCCGGCCTCAAGGCGATCGACAGCGAGCAGCTGGAAGCAGCGGAAGTCGACGGCGCCAACGCGGTGCAGCGCTTCCGTTACGTGACGCTGCCCGGCCTGCGCTACGTCATCCTGGTCGTTCTGCTGCTGTCGTTCATCTCGACCTTCAATCAGTTCGGCCTCATCTTCCTGATGACCGGCGGCGGCCCGAGCGGCGCCACCAAGCTCTATTCGATCCTCGCCTACGAGAAGGCGATCGGCTCGCTGCAATACGGCCCGGGCAGCGCCATTGCGCTGAGCGTTGCGCCGCTCATGGCGATCCTCATCGCGCTCTTGGCAAAGTTCCTGCGGCAGGACGAGCGCTCGGTCGATGCCGGCCCGGGCCGGAACCGCGTCGGCCGCGCCCTCGGGCACTATAGCGGCCGCTTCTTCAGCCGGGTGCTCGATATCGTGTTCTGGCCGGCCGACATGGTGCTCCGGGGCATCGAGCATCTCGCCAAGGCCGTCCGGCGCATGGTCAAGAAGGATGCCTACGAACCGCTGCTCAAGCTCGAGGAAAGGGAGCGCACGAACATCGGCCTGCGCCTGCTGCTGCTGGCGCCGATCATGCTGTTCGTGCTGTTCCCGTTCTATTGGGTGGTCATCACCTCGTTCAAGACGACGCCGCAGATCAGCGAGCGCAGCTCGATCTTCTGGCCCGATCCGTTCACGATGGAGCAGTTCACTTCGCTCGTGACAGACACGCCGTTCCTCACCTGGCTCGGCAACTCGGTGCTCGTCGCCCTCGTCAGCACCGTGGTCTCGGTCGCCTTTGCCGCGCTCGCCGCCTATGCGCTGGTGCGGCTCAAGTTCCTCGGTGCGGGCCTGCTCACGACGCTTATCCTCGTCACCTATCTGCTGCCCGGAACGCTGATCTTCATCCCGCTCTACCAGATCCTGTCCGACCTCAATCTCATCAACAGCCACGGCGCGCTGTACGCGACATATCCGACATTCCTCATGCCGTTCGCGACCTGGGTGCTGATCGGGTATTTCCGGTCCATCCCCGTCGAGCTCGAAGAGGCCGCGATGATCGACGGGGCGAGCCGCCTCTACGCCTTCTGGCGCATCACGCTGCCGCTCGCGGCCCCCGCGTTGCTGGCGGTAGCGCTCTTCGCCTTCACCAACGCCTGGAACGAGTTCCTCTTCGCCTTCGTCTTCATCTACAGCGAGTCGCTGCGGACGCTGCCGATCGGGCTCTTGTCGATGGTCGTGGGCGATATCCTGCCCTGGGGCAAGCTGATGGCCGCCTCGCTGCTGACGGCGATCCCGGTTGCGATCCTCTATCTCTACGGCCAGCGCTACCTCGTCGGCGGGCTGACGGTCGGCGCCGTCAAGGGCT
>CAYRNE010000516.1:0-1818 GCA_964425245.1 uncultured Devosia sp. | reverse complement strand
CATCATCGTCGTCTCGGTCAAGGAAGCGATTCCGCGCGGCCGCGTGAAGAAGGGCCAGGTCATGAAGGCCGTGGTGGTACGTACCGCCGCGCCGGTCCGCCGCCCCGACGGCACGATCATCCGCTTCGACAAGAATGCGGCCGTGCTGGTCAACAACCAGTCCGAACCGATCGGCACCCGCATTTTCGGGCCCGTGCCGCGCGAGTTGCGCTCGAAGAACCATATGAAGATCATCTCGCTCGCGCCGGAGGTGCTGTGATGGCTGCCAAGATCAAGAAGGGCGACAAAGTCCTCGTGCTCGCTGGCAAGGACAAGGGTAAGACCGGCACCGTCGAGCGGGTCATCCCGTCGGAGACGCGCGCTGTCGTCACCGGCATCAATCTGGTGCGCCGCCATACGCGCCAGACGGCGAGCCAGGATTCGGGCATCTATACCAAGGCCGCGCCCATCCATTTGTCCAATCTCGCTCTGGTCGATCCCCGGTCGGAGTCGGGCAAGCCCAAGCCGGCCCGCGTCGGCTTCAAGATCGAGAACGGCACCAAGGTGCGCGTTTACAAGAGCACCGGAGAAGCAGTCGATGGCTGAGACCCTCTACGTCCCGCGCCTTCGCGCCCAATACGACGCCGAGATCAAGGCGATGCTCAACGAGCAGTTCGCCTACAAGAATGTCATGCAGACGCCCAAGCTCGACAAGATCGTGCTGAACATCGGCGTGGGCGAGGCTGTCGCCGACACCAAGAAGGTGCGCGCCGCCGCTGCCGACCTCGAGAAGATCGCGGGCCAGAAGCCGGTGATCACGCATGCGCGCAAGTCGATCGCGACCTTCAAGGTGCGTGAGAACATGCCGATCGGCGTCAAGGTCACGCTGCGGCGCGCCCGCATGTACGAGTTCCTCGACCGGCTCGTGAATATCGCGCTGCCGCGCGTCCGCGATTTTCGCGGGCTCAATCCGAATTCGTTCGATGGCCGCGGCAACTACGCCATGGGCATCAAGGAACACATCATTTTCCCAGAGATCAACTATGACCAGATCGAACAGGTCTGGGGCATGGACATCATCATCTGTACCACCGCGCAGACCGACGACGAAGCGCGGGCGCTGCTCAAGGCGTTCAACCTGCCCTTCCGGCAGTAGCGGAAGACCGAGGTAACGAGACATGGCAAAGACCAGCTCAATCGAGAAGAACAACCGGCGCAAGAAGATGGCCCAGCTCGGCGCTGCCAAGCGCGCGCGGCTCAAGGCGATCGTCAAGAACCAGGCGCTGCCGCTCGAGGAGCGCTTCGCGGCGCAGCTCAAGCTGGCCGAGCTGCCGCGCAATGCGGCGCCGACGCGCGTGCGCAACCGCTGCGAAGTATCCGGCCGCCCGCGCGCCTATTACCGCAAGCTTCGCATGAGCCGTATCGCCCTGCGCGAGCTGGGCAATCTCGGCCAGATTCCCGGCCTCGTTAAGTCGAGCTGGTAAGGAGAGAAGAGACGATGGCACTTTCCGATCCGATCGGGGATATGCTGACCCGCATTCGCAATGCGCAGCTACGCCGGCGCGACACCGTCACGACGCCGGCCTCGACTGTGCGGGCGCGCATCCTCGACGTGCTCAAGGCCGAAGGCTACATCCGCGGCTATACCGAGCAGCAGGGCGAGAACGGCATGGCCGAGTTCGCGATCGAGCTCAAGTATTCCGACAACGTGCCGGTCATCCGCACGATCGAGCGCGTTTCGCGCCCGGGCCGCCGCGTCTATGCGTCGGTGAAGAACATTCCGCCGGTCGCGAACGGCCTTGGCGTGTCGATCCTGTCGACCCCCAAGGGCGTGATGGC
>CAYRNE010000515.1:0-1822 GCA_964425245.1 uncultured Devosia sp. | reverse complement strand
TGATCCAGGGCATCAGCGAGCGGTCCGAGGCATCGTTGTGGACGATGACCAGCGCGAGCGCGATGCCGAGCACGGTGCCGAGCGCAAAGCCGGCCAGCGTCGCCGAAAGCGTGATCCAGGCGTGCCAGGCGAGCGAGCGGCGGTTGTTGAAGTCGATGCCGAGCGTCGCGTTCCAGATCTCGGAGGCGACCTGGTGCGGCGCGGGCAGCACCGGCTTGTCCTGCGCCCAGGTCTGCTGCACGAATTCCGTGAACGACACGTCGGTGAGTCCGGCGCGCTCGTTGAGCCGGTTCTGCCACGGCGCGTTCATGTGGACCGCCATGGCGTACCAGAAGACGAGGATCGCCGCGACGACGATGAGGACCGGGATCGTGCTGCCGCGGACGCTCACGGCTCCTCCTCGTAGCTGTGCCCGGCGCGCAGGCCGTCGCGCACGCGGGCCGCGAGCTTCAGGAACGCCGGGCTCTCGCGGATGTCGAGCGGGCGCTCCGCCGGCAGGTCGGAGTCGATGACGTCGGTGACGCGGCCGGGGCGCGGGCTCATCACCACGATCTTGGTCGAAAGATAGACGGCCTCCGGGATCGAGTGCGTGACGAAGGCGATGGTCTTGTTGGTCCGCGCCCAGAGCTTCAGCAGCTCGGAATTGAGATGGTCGCGAACGATCTCGTCGAGCGCCCCGAAGGGCTCGTCCATCAGGAGGAGATCGGCATCGAAGGCCAGCGCCCGGGCGATCGAGGCACGCTGCTGCATGCCGCCCGAAAGCTGCCATGGATACTTCTTCTCGAACCCCGTGAGATTGACGAGATCGAGCGTGCGCCGAATCCGCTCCTGCTGCTCTGCGGCCGGAAAGCCCATGACCTCGAGCGGCAGCGCGACGTTCTTGTCGATGGTGCGCCAGGGAAACAGGGCCGGGGCCTGGAAGACGTAGCCATAGGCGCGCCTGAGCCGCGCCTCGGCGGGCGAGAGGCCGTTGACGGTGATCGTCCCGGCAGTCGGCTGTTCGAGGTCGGCAATGACGCGCAGGAATGTGGTCTTGCCGCAGCCGGAAGGCCCGATGAACGAGACGAACTCGCCCTTGTTGATGTCGAGGTTGACGTCGGAAAGCGCAACGACGTCGCCGTCCTTGGTCGCGAAGGTGAGCCCCAGGCCCTTGGCGGAAACGACGGGGGTCAGGCTACACCCCCGTCGCCGGGATGCCGGTGCGCTGCACGGCGCGCGGGGCGGTGATCTGTTTCCATTGCGAAAGCGCGCGGTTGACCGGGTTCTTCGGCTCGCGAGCGACGAACTGGCCGTGGCCCTGCTCGGCCTTCACCTCGTTCTCGACGATCGACACCTTCCCGCGCGTCATGACGAAGCGGGGCAGACCGGTCACCTCGATGCCCTCGAAGACGTTGTAATCGATCGCCGACTGCTGCTTCGAGGCACTGATCGTTTTCCTGCGCCCGGGGTCCCAGACGACGAGGTCGGCATCGGCGCCGACGAGGATCGCGCCCTTCCTCGGATAGAGGTTGAGGATCTTGGCGATGTTGCTCGAGGTTACCGCCACGAACTCGTTCATGGTCAGCCGGCCGGTGTTGACGCCGCGCGTCCAGAGCACCGGCATGCGGTCCTCGAGCCCGCCGGTGCCGTTGGGGATCTTGGCGAAATTGCCGACGCCGGCGCGCTTCTGCTCCGTGGTAAAGGCACAGTGGTCGGTCGCGACCACCTGCAGCGATCCCACCTGCAGGCCGGCCCAGAGCGAATCCTGGTGCTGCTTCGAGCGGAAGGGCGGGCTCATGACGCGGCGCGCCGCATAGTCCCAATCGGCGTTGAAGTACTCGGT
>CAYRNE010000514.1:0-1838 GCA_964425245.1 uncultured Devosia sp. | reverse complement strand
CGCGGCTCGCGGACGTTCCGGCGCTGGCGCAAAAGATGCTGAAGGGCGGCATCGCCGGCCGGGTGATCGTCAATCCGCGGGAGGCCGGGATGTAGGGCGGCGGGGAGGCAAGGATGGACATCCGCACACGGCCGGTCGAGCTTTGCCATGCCTTCAACGCGCACGATCTCGACCGCATCATGGAACACTTCGCCGAGGAGTGCGTCCTCGAAATGCCGCGCGGGCCCGAGCCCTGGGACGCGCTACATCGGCAAGGACGCGGCGCGGACCGGCTTCGCGGGGCGCCTTGAGAGTTTGCCCGACGCCATTACGGCGATGAGCAGCACTTCGTCGACGAGGGGGCTGAGACCGGCATGACGAGATGCACCCTCACCGGCACCGCGACGGCAAGCGCCTCACGGTGCATGGCTGCGACTTCTACACCTTCCGCGACGGGCTCGTGGTCGCGAAGGACTCGTACGGGAAGATCGTGGAGTAGGGCGGGGTGATCGCTCTAGTACATCGTCCGCTTGTATTCCTCCTCGAGGTCGTCGTCGATCTTGCGCATCGCCTCGCCCTCCGGCGCGCCGGTGGTCTGGTCGAGGATCATCTTCGATAGCGTCGGCAGCTCGCGCCGGTCCCGCTGTTGCGCCGGGTCCCACAGCCGCGCGCGCCGGAAGGCCTTGGCGCAATGGAGGAACGCCTCGCGCACCGTGACGACGATGGCGAGCCGGGGCAGGCGGCCGTCGACCTGCATCGTCTCGAGCAGCGCCGGATTGGCCGCGAGCCGCGCCACCCCGTTCACGCGCAGCGTCTCGTCGAAGCCCGGGATGATGAACAGAAGCCCGACGCTGGGATTGGCGAGGATGTTGACGAGGCTGTCGAGCCGGTTGTTGCCCGGCCGGTCCGGGATCGCCAACGTCGCGTCGTCAAGCACCCTGACGAACCCGGCCGGATCGCCGCGCGGGCTGACATCGGCGCGCCCCTCGCGGCTCTGCGTGCCGATGACGAGGAACGGCGCGCGCGCGATGAAGGCCCGCGCGTGTTTGTCGAGCCCGCCCTGGACCTTGTCGGTCGCCAGCGACGTGACCGCCGGATAGAGCGCGCGCAGCGCCTGCTCGTCGGCGATGGCGAAGGCGGGATCGAGCTCAGTCATCGGCGATCCTCCCGAGGTCTGAGGTACGTACCTCAGGGTAATAGCGCGGTTGCGGGAAGGGATCAACGGGGCCGAGGTCGCACCGTCATTGAGAAGGTCGAAGCCAGCAGCGACGTGGGCTTTGCGGTGGTCCTTCTCACGCCCGACGATGTCGGTCGAGCAAAGGAGAGGCGAGTGACCTCGAACCGAGAGCCCGACAGAATGTCTTGCTGGAGCTCGGCACTTCATCGGAAAACTTGGCCGTGAACATGTGCTCGCCCTTAAGCGCGGCACGGTAGAGATTCCCAGTGACTTCGCAGGGGTCGTCTGGGAGCCCTACGAAGGTACCGGCTGGAAGCAGAGCCTCGCCAAAGAGCTTGAGGCCGCCGGACATACGATCGACTGGAACAAGGTAATGCGCTAGTCGGCAACGCGCTCGAGCGGCCATCTCGCGGTCATAGCGAACGCCAGCCTCGCACGCGAAGCGCCCACGTAGCCTGCCGCCCCTACCCGAAATACTTCCCCGCCAGCCGCACAAACGCCTCGCCGCGTTCCTCGAAGTTCCGGAACACCTTGCCCGGACCTTCGAGCTGGCCGTAGCTCGGCGCGCCCGGGGACAGTACAACCACGTCGAACGCATCGCGGCGGGCGGCCAGCGCCTGCATGGCGGCGTCGAGGGTGGCGGCTTCGAGGACTTCCACCTCAGGCGCCTCGCGATACGCGA
>CAYRNE010000513.1:1597-1845 GCA_964425245.1 uncultured Devosia sp. | reverse complement strand
GCTCGTATAAACGCCCTTCCATCGGATTCCGGTATCGGGATTCTTCGATGTATACATAATCATGCCCGTGAGATGGTCTTCCACGATATGACTAGCGTATCCACCGATCTGCGTCATCGCTGAGGATCGGACAAGGTGATTGCTGCCGATGAGAATCGGAACACGCAGAGTATTTGCCCCCCGCTGGATGATCGCAGAAAAGGCGAAGTTTTGTTCGTCCGCTCCACGAGCGATCCAGTTGGACGTGC
>CAYRNE010000513.1:0-1587 GCA_964425245.1 uncultured Devosia sp. | reverse complement strand
TTCTGTAGTACACCTGCGGTGCAATCACAAGCGCCACGTCAGGATCTCGAAAGAACCCCACTGTCTTCTCCAAGAAATCGGCAGTTGGGACGTGGTCCGGGTCCATCTGCGCCACAATGTCGTAGTCGTGCGCGTAGCGATCGCGCCAGGCGTTATGATTGCCTGCTTTGGTGCGTACAGCGAATGGCCCTGAGGCTTGGCTGTACTCCTCTATGCCCTTTCGGCTGAAATGACGGACACCCAGCTGTGTAGCCAATGCGCGTACATTTGGGTCGTCCTCTTCATCTAGAATCCACACATCTACCGGTGCGCTGTAGCGGATCCGCTTCATCGCCCGCAGCGTCTCGGCGGCCATTTCGAGCGGTTCCACCGACGGGACGATCGTTGTAAGGATCGCGATACGCAGGCCTTTCGGAGGCGGCATCGGGACAGGGTCCGCCATGAGGCTAGCAAGTGACCAATAGATGAGCACCTGAGCGTTCCGGAGCGCCTCCAGGACCGTGAGGCCGATGAACGGGAGCAGGCTCAAGGCAAGGCCCAGTGCGCCTGAATGACCACTGGAGGGCACGAGCGCCGGATCGAACAACCACCAGGCATATCGCGCGGTCAGGACGAGTCCGATACCGAGAAGGAGTATGTATATACCTGTCTCGGTAGCACTCATCCGTCGGCGGAACCGTACTCCCACCGCAGCGGCACCGTCACCGGTCGGCGGTGTTTCGTCCGGAGTCCCCGCGAGGCGGGGTCGGACCATATACGGAGCCTGGCCGCGGCGCTCGGGAGCGACGATAGCGCCTGCGAGGCCCGCCCCCTCAGGGGCACTCAGCGAAGGAAGGAGGAATCGTGGCACGTACCGCAAGCGCCTCGCCCCTGGACGCGCAGACTCCGGGGACGAACCCGGAGGCTAGCGCTGATACGAGGCGCAAGGCGCAAGACGATTCGCCGGAGGATCGATTTCCCGGCGCTCGGAACGGCTCTACACGGGGCTGTGTACGCGGCTGAGGCGTTGTTGAGACGCGTCTCCCTGTAGACGACCTGATCGGACGAGAAAGACTATAAAATCCTGCTGCACTTGCGGCAAATGCCCGCAGTTGAGGACTTTCGAGCCCACGTTCGCCGATGAGTGAAGACCATCATCTGGGATGCGCCAGAAGCACGGGGCGTCGAGCAGTACCCTCGCCTCCGCACGGCCCTGCCGACCGCAGGCCCGACTCGTCACTGACACCTCGGCGACCTCTTGTGCGAGCAATCAGGACGGTACAGGTCAGGCGCACCGAAGACCACGCTCCAGGTGTGACGAGGCTACGCGGGGCACCGATGAAGGAACGCCCCCGTTCCTCCTCGATCCGCCATCAGCGCAAGGCTTTACAACATCGTGGGGCAGGCGACGGATCAACGCGCGAACCGCGCGGGCGGCTGAGTTGCCGACACGGTTGCCATCGCTCGAGATCTTCGATGCTGACGAGTACGTAGCGGCGCCGGAGGGCCCAAGCGCTCAGTACTGCGCAGGGAGCCACGGCGAATCGCCAGCAGCACGGCCGACATGCTCACGCCGCTCATCGAGATCGATTGTACGCTCCCGCTGGA
>CAYRNE010000512.1:0-1851 GCA_964425245.1 uncultured Devosia sp. | reverse complement strand
CACCTCATACTGGTCGTTGCAGACCGGGCAGGCGAAGTCGGCCACCGGGCTGTTGGCGGGCAGCTGCGTTAGCGTCGGGCTGCCGCAGTTGGCGCAGAACATCTCCCGCGCCACCCAGCTCTCGGTCCAGACGCGGGCGCGTTGCGAACCGCTCTCGTAGACTGCCTGCGATTCTTCGAAGCCGAGTTTCAAGACCGTCCCCTGAGTGTGCCGCACGACGATGCGCGGAGGTTCGCTTCGTGGCAACACTCTCTCCGCCGTTAGGCAAGGCCCTCTCAGTCGTCATCCCCCGTCCCCGCAGGCGAGGGCGGCCATGCGGCCCGACCGAGCGCCCCGCCGCCCGGCCGCTAAGCGGTAGCCTTGTGATTCCCCCCGTCGGGGCGCACGCTGCTCTCGTCGTATCCAGGGAGGATGAGATGCCTTTTTACCTGACCCCCGATTCAGTTACGAGCCGGCAGCGTGGGCGAAGCTCATGAAGAACCCCGAGGACCGCCGGGACGCCGCCAGGCAATACATCGAGGCGGTCGGCGGAAAGCTGCACGGATTCTGGTATGCCATGGGCGAACACGATGGCTACAACCTGTGGGAAGCTCCCGACAACGTGTCGATGGCCGCCACTGCCATCGCGCTCAGCGCCGGCGGCGCGCTGAGCACGGTCGAGACGACGGCCCTGCTCACGGTGGAAGAGACGCTAGAGGCCCTGAAAAAGGCCTCCTCGATCAAGTACCGGCCGCCAGGGGAAGCGGGCGCGTAAGCTTCGGCGGCCCGCCGCCGATTGCACCGTCGGTCGTGAAGCAGCGAGCCGAAACCCAGCGGCACTCCCGCTCGCAACGGGACTGGTGTGCCCCGGCGATGACGGCGGCGCCCCTGTGGTTTGCTCCATCTTTTTTCCCCGCGCGAGTTCGTCGACGGCCTGCCCGAGCAATGACGGGCCGGCGCCCGGCGGCCAGTCTCCGTGTCGGGCCGCACGTTCGACACACGCCGGCTTCCCGGTCACGGTCCGCCGCTCGATCCCTCAACCGGAACGTCCATGATGTGGGGAGGCGCGTAGTCCCCGAGGATCCCGTACTCGCCGCTGTAGCGGTAGCCCGCGAAGTTCTCGAACAGGAAGGCGCGGGGCGGCCAGTAGGCAAAGACGACGTACATCGCGGCCATCGCCACGCACAGCGTGAGGCCCAGCCGCGCATAGGCCCGGCCCCTCTCCGGCGCGGTCATGACGCGGTAGCTCACGATCGTTCCGGCGAGGACTCCCAGGATGCCGGTACCGATGTCGGCCCAGACGATGCCGCGGCCGTAGATCGGCAGCGCGATGCCCAGGCAGAAATAGAAGGCCAGCATCAGGACGAGCGGCGTCGTGATGATGCCGAGCGCCTTGGCCCACCAGAAGTTGTGCACCCGGCCGCGCGCGAAACCGTATTGCACGAGCGCGTGGGCGAGGGCCGGCCAGAAGAACAGCTTGAGGTGCTCGAAGGTGCTCTCGTTGACCGATCCGACCGCCGCGGCCCAGGGCTGAAAGCCGGTGAACGCATAGAAGAAGTGGAGACCGGAGGACGCGCCGAGGATGAAGAGGAATGCGCCACCCTCCCACAGCAGAACGTAGCGCCGATCGACCGGCCGGGACCTTTCCGTCGCGGCGCTTGCCGGAGAAGGAAATGCACTCGCCGGCATCGTGACCCCCCGCGTGGAAACCTTCCCCTGTTTGCCGTCCGGCCGCTAGTCCTCGAACGTCACCGGCCCGCGCGGCGTTCGTGTCCCTTGCATGGCAAAAAGCCACCGTGGCGCGGATGTCAGCCGCGGAGAATCTTCTCCATCGCCTTCCCCCGCGCCAGCTCGTCGATGAGCTTGTCGAGG
>CAYRNE010000511.1:0-1851 GCA_964425245.1 uncultured Devosia sp. | reverse complement strand
ACCCGGCGGCGGCCGTTCCGTACTTCAAGCAGGCACTCGATGCCGGCGAGCCGCTCGCGGCGAAGCGCCTTGGCGACATCTATCGTGACGGGCTCGGCGTCGAGGCGGATGCAGCAACGGCGGCTACCTACTACGAGCAGGCACTCGCCTCTGGCGATACGTCCGTCGCCCGTTCGCTCGGCGACATCTATTACGCCGGCGAAGGCGTCGAGCGCGACGTTGCACGAGCGGCCACGTATTTCGAGATGTCCGCCGAGGGGGCACCCGAGGAGGCACTCCTCGAACTCGGTGACCTCTACCGGGACGGCACGCTCGCCGAGCGGGACTTGAACAAGGCCGTCGACTATTACGAGCGCGCCATCGCGGCCGGGACCGGTGAAGCGGGGCTCCGCCTCGCCGATCTGTTCAGCGCCGGCGCCCTGGTCGAGCCCGATCCCGCGCGCGCAATCTCGTACCTAGCCGGTATCCCGGAGAGTGAAATCCCGGCCGCGCTTCTTCTGCGGCTTGCCGACCAGTACGCGGCCGGGGACCGGGTCGCGCCCGACGCGGCGAGGGCGATCGGGCTATACGAGCGTGCCCTGGCGGCGGGCGAGGCAGTTGCCGCCGCGCGGCTGGGCGATCTCTACTTCGACGGGATACAGGTGGCTGCCGATCCCGTGAAGGCTGCGGCCTATTACGAACAGTCGCCCACCGGTGTGCCGGAGAGGGCATTGCTGGAGGTGGGCGATCTCCATCGCGATGGGCGGCTCGGCGCCGCCGACGGTGCCGCGGCCGCCGCATACTACGAGCGCGCCCTGGCGGCGGGGCAGGAAGAAGCCTTGCTGCGGCTTGGCGACCTCTATTTCACTGGCGACCTCATCGAGCGCCAGCCGGTCCAGGCGGCCCGGTATTATCTCGCCGCGGCCGCGGTTCCGGCGGAACGGCTGATCGAGCTCGGCGATGCGCTCGCGGACGCGCGCGAGGCAGATCTTGCGGTCGCCGCCTACGAAAAGGCGGCGTCCGCAGGCTCGGACATCGCACTCGTCCGGCTGGGCGATCTCTACTTCGCGGGCGACCTCGTTGCCGCGAACCTGCCGCGCGCATTCGAGTACTACGTTCGATCCTCTGCCGGGGTGCCGCAAAAGGCGCTTGTCGCCGTCGGTGACATGTACCGGGACGGGGCAGGTATCCAGCCCGATGCCGGCAAGGCGGCCGAGTTCTACGAGGCGGCGCTCGCCTCCGGCGTCGCCGAGGCGGCGGCACGGCTCGGCGATCTCACCATCGGCAACGACCCGCTTCGCGCCGAAGCGTACTACCTGCAGTCGCCGGATGGAGTACCCCAGGCCGCCTGGGCGGCGATTGCGGCCGCCTATCGCGCGGCGGGGGAGGGCGCAAGTGCAGTGGAATATTATGAGCGTCTCTTGGGCGCAGGAGACACCACGGCGGCCCTGACTTTGGGCGACATGTATTTCAAGGGCGAGGCCGGACTCACCGCCGATCTCGTTGCCGCAGCCGACCACTACGACCGCGCCGGCGACCTCGTCCCTGCAGGGCGCCTGCTCGAACTCGGAGATGCCTATCTTGCGGGCGAGCAAGTGCCGCAGGACGTTCCGCGCGCCGTGCATTATTTCGAACGCGCACTGCTGGCGGGCGAAACGACGGCTGCCCTTCGCCTCGGCGATCTCAATTACGATGGCGAGCTCGTGCCGGCAGACCTCGATACCGCAGCACGCTATTACGAGCGGACGGACGGCAATGTGCGCCCGGCGGTGCTGGCTGCGCTTGGTGATGCCTTCAGCGCGGGCAACGGCGTGGCGCGGGATTTGACCCGCGCGGCGGCGTTCTATGAGCGCGCCGTCGCTGAGGGAGGGA
>CAYRNE010000510.1:0-1870 GCA_964425245.1 uncultured Devosia sp. | reverse complement strand
GCACCGGGCGATGGGGCTTCCACGCCGTGTTGCCCTCCACCTCCTTGCGGCCATGGAGGATGATGTCCTCGAGCGCCTTCACCGTGGCGGAGATGCCGACATTGCCCACGGTGGTGCCGACGCGCGCCTCCACCTGGCGCTTGCCCCGGGCGGATTCAGACGCGGTTTCCAGCGCGCCGCGCATCTGCTCCATCACCGCCGGGTCCTTGGCGGCGGCGCGGGAGATGTCGCGGGCGGTGACGCGGCCGGCCATGCCCGAGGGAACGTGACCGAACCCCGCCGCCGGCTCCTCGAAGCCCGGCAGGTTCGTCGGCCGGTCCACGGCATTCGCCTTCGACTTGGGCGCTTTCAGCGACATGCCGGTGGCGGCGGAGCGCTTGCCGCCCTTCCCCGGACCTTTCGGCTTCTCCTGCGCCAGCGGCCCCTCGGCCTTCTGCACGAGATCAGAGCCGGCGGCCTCCGCCTCCGCGGCGCGGCGCGCGGCGTTGTCGAGCGCGCGCTTGTTGCGGAGCCGCTCCTGCGGCAGCCGCCTGTTCAGCCGCGCGTCCTCGGCCTTCTCGATCTCGCCGATGAACTCGTCGATGGAGAACTCGGCCGCCCCGCCCTCGCGGGTGCGCTTCCCCGCTTCCCGGGGCGCGGTCTCGGTCTTTCTGCTGGGCGTGGCCATGGGCAATCCGTGCAACGAAATGTGGGGCGTCGAGCGCCCGCGGACGCGTCCTCCCTAGATAGGACGCGCGCCAGTGGATGTCAGTAGCGTGATCGGAACCGGCTTCTACCACGGCCGGAACGGAAAGGGAACGAGGCTTTTCGCACCCCCCCGCCGGCGCAGTAGGCCCAACACATCGGCAGCCGCCCCATCGCCCCCTCTCCCGCTTCGGGGAGAGGGTCGCGAGCGGGGCCTGCCGCAACCTTCCCTCTCCCCAACTCCATCGCCGCCGGATAAGAGTCTCCGCGAGGGCACATCGTCATGGATTCGCGTCTGTTCTGGCTCGCGCTCGCGGCCTTCGTCGGCGGTACCGAGGGCGGGCTGATAGCGGGCCTGCTGCCCTCGATCAGCGCAGAGCTCGGCGTCACCATCGGGCAGGCCGGACTGCTCGTTCTCGCCCATGCGCTTGCCTATGCGATCGGTACGCCCCTCGTCGCGGTGCTGCTCGGCGGCGTCGGACGGCGTCGCATCCTGGCCGGCGCCGAGTGCGGCATCGCCGTCTGCGCGGCGCTGATGGCGCTGGCGCCGTACTTCGAATTCATGGTGGCCGCCCGCGCCCTGCTCGCGGTCTGCGCCGGCACCTTCACCGGTACGGCCATGGCGACGGCGGCGATGATCGCGCCCGCGGGCCAGCGCGGCCGCGCCATCCAGATCGTCATCCTGGGCCAGTCGATCGCCGTGCTCGGCGGCGTGCCGCTCGGCACCTGGCTCGCAACGCAGTTCGGCTGGCGCATCGACTATGTCGCGATCGCCGCCATGGCCGGGGCGGCGGCTGTGGCGCTCTTTATCGGCCTCCCCCGCGGCATGCACGGCGACACGCAGACGATCCGCGCCCGCGTCCGCGTACTCGGCAACCCGGGCGTCGTTCCGGCACTCACCGCGACCGTGCTGTTCATGGGCGGGGCCGCTGCGGTGATGGTCTATATCGCGGCGGTGATGACCGGGGCCGGACTCTCGCACGATTTCCTCCCGGTCGTCCTCCTTGCCAATGGTCTCGGGGCGGTTGCCTCCAGCATGAGCGCCGGCCACCTCGCCGACCGGCTTGGCGCGCGGCCGGCCGTGACGGTGTCGATGCTCGCCGTCCTCGCTCTGCTCGGAGCTTTTGCGGCACTGCCCTATCTGCCGGAGGAGGTGCGGCTCCCTGCCCTGCTCGTCACCTTCGCC
>CAYRNE010000509.1:0-1890 GCA_964425245.1 uncultured Devosia sp. | reverse complement strand
ACGAGGTGCTCGGCATCGCCCTCAAGGGAAAGTATCGCGGGCAGCGGCAGCGCTGGTTCGCCTTCCGCTTCGCCGGCGACGACTCCGAGATCGACGTCGAGAACCCGGGTGGCGGGGCGCATCCCGCCGAGTTCGACGCCTGGCGCTGGGAACGGCTCGAAGCCCTCCCCGAGATCATCGTGCCGTTCAAGCGGGACGCCTATCGTGAGGTCGCCGCCGCTTTCTCCAGCATTGCGGACCGGTTGCGCTCCAGCGCCGCCTGAGGTTCTCTGGCCGGATGAAAACCATCGGCCTCATCGGCGGCATGAGCTGGGAATCGACCGCCCATTACTACGCTATCCTCAACCGCGAGACGGCGAGGCGTCTGGGCCGCCTGCATTCGGCGCCGGTGGTCATTCATTCGGTCGATTTCGCTCCGATCGAGGCGCTGCAGCGCGCCGAGCGCTGGGACGAGGCGGGCGAAGTGCTGGCGGACGCGGCACGGTCGCTCGAGACCCAGGGCTGCGGCGTCCTCGGCCTTGCCACCAATACCATGCACATCTGCTACCCGCGTATCGTGCGCGATCTCGGGGTGCCGATGCTCCATATCGCGGCACCGACGGCGGAGGCGTTGCTCGCGGACGGCATCGGCCGGGTCGGGCTGTTGGGCACGCGCTTCACGATGGAGAAGCGGTTCTACATCGAGGAGCTCAAGAACCGCGGGCTCGAGGTGCTGGTGCCGGACGTCGGCATCACCAACCTCAACGGCATCATCTACGAGGAGCTCTGCCTCGGCATGGTGCGCGACGAATCGCGGCGGGTCTACATCGAGGCGATCGACCGGCTCAGGGCGCGCGGTGCGGAGGCCGTCATCCTCGGCTGCACCGAGATCGGCATGCTCATCGACGATTCCGTCAGCCCGCTGCCGACCTACGATACGACGGCACTCCACGCCAAGGCGCTGGTCGAGGCAGCCCTGGCGTGAGATCGTCGGACCGCTAGAACTCGGACCAGTCCGTATCGATCGCGGCGCTGCCCCCGGGTCAGATAGGTCCTGGCCGCATGGGCGACGGGGTCCCTCGCCAGAGGGGCCCGACGGCATTCGTGACTTTGGCCGCGGATCAGTGAGCGGGTCCACCCGCCGAGACTGCCGCGTCGAGCAGCAGGTTTTTCCAGAGGTCGAGCTCGTTGGTGAGAGCGGCCTTCTCCTCGGGCGTCGCGGCGGCATCGATCGCGGCCTGCTTCTCGCCGATCAGCTGCTCGACCTCGGTGCGGCTGAAATCGGCCGCCTCGCGCGCCTCGTCGGCGAGGATCGTCAGGCCCGCGGGCGAGACGTCGGCAAAGCCGCCGCGTACGAAGATAGCGCGGGAGGCCCCGTCCATCGTGGTGGCGGTGACGAAGCCCGGCTTCAGCGTCGTCATCAGCGGCGCGTGGTCGCCGAGGACCGTAAAATAGCCCTCGGAGCCGGGGACGGTCACCGAGCGCACTTCCTCGGAGAGGAAGAGCCGTTCGGGCGAGACGATATCGAGCCTGGTGCTTTCGGCCATCTGTTCCTAGCGAATAGCGAATAGCGAACGGCAGGTTGTCTCGCAGCCGCTGTTCTCTATCCCTGTTCGCTACTCCTTATCCCTATTTCGCTTCCTAGGCCGCCTGCGCCGCGAGCTGCTGTGCCTTCTGCACGGCATCCTCGATGGTGCCGACCATGTAGAAGGCCGCCTCGGGTAGGTGATCGTAGTCGCCGTTGGCGAGGCCCTTGAAGCCCTTGATCGTATCCTCGAGCTGGACGAAGACGCCCGGCCGGCCGGTAAAGGCCTCGGCCACCGAGAACGGCTGGCTCATGAAGCGCTCGATCTTGCGTGCGCGGGCCACGGTCAGCTTGTCCTCTTCACTGAGCTCGTCCATGCCGAGAAT
>CAYRNE010000508.1:0-1891 GCA_964425245.1 uncultured Devosia sp. | reverse complement strand
GACGTCGGGGGCGCGTTGCAGCGGGCGTCAGCGCCGGTGCCTCGCCCTGATCCAGCGCACGGTCTGGCTCCAGGAGCGCATGACCACGGTCGAGGTATCGACGTGATCCCGTGCCAGCTTCACGCCGTCGAGCAGATTACCGTCGGTGACGCCGGTCGCGGCGAAGAGCACGTCCCCCGAGGCGAGGTCCGTCACCCCGTATTTGCGGTCCGGGTCCTCGATACCGAGCCGCCGGGCCCGTTCGCGCTTTTCGGGCGTGTCGAGGATCAGCCGGCCCTGCATCTGCCCGCCGACGCAGCGAAGCGCGGCTGCCGCGAGCACGCCTTCGGGCGCGCCGCCCGAGCCGAGGTAGATGTCGATGCCGGTTTCCTCGCTGTTGGTCGCGTGGATCACGCCGGCGATGTCGCCGTCGCTGATGAGCTTCAGCGACACCCCGGCCGAGCGCAGCTCCTCGATCAGCGCGGCGTGCCGCGGCCGGTCGAGGACGCAGGCCGTGACCTCGGTGACCGGCACGCCTTTGGCCTTCGCAAGCGACCGCACCGCCTCGCCCGGCGCCATGTCGAGATCGACCGTGCCGGGGGGATAGCCGCCACCGATCGCGATTTTCTGCATGTAGACGTCGGGCGCGTTGAGCAGCCCGCCCCGCTCGGCCATGGCGAGGACGCAGATGGAATCCGGCTGGTTCTTGGCGCAGAGGGTCGTCCCTTCGAGCGGATCGACAGCGATATCGCATTGCGGTCCGTCATGTGCGCCGACCGCCTCGCCGATGAACAGCATCGGCGCCTCGTCGCGCTCGCCCTCGCCGATGACGATGCGCCCGGTGATATGGACGCGCTCGAGTTCCGCCCGCATCGCCTCGACGGCCGCGTTGTCGGCGGCTTTCTCGTCGCCCTTGCCCCGCCAGGCCGCCGCCGCGACCGCGGCGCGTTCGGTGACCCGGACGAGCTCCAGGGTGAAGGAGCGATCGAGGATCGCTGTACTGAGGTCGCCCCGGGTCTTGGCCAGTTCCATTCGTCATTCCCCTGCCCCCGAGGGGAGCAATCGTCAGAACGTCTCGATGCGGATCAGCTGCGGCTTGCCGACAATGAAGCCGTCGTCGGTGATCCGGGCAAGCGCTTCGCGCACGGTGGCCTCCATTGTCGAGTGCGTAATTAGTACGACAGTGCGGGTCCTGACGCCCTCCCCGGCCGGATCGTTGACCTTGAGGTCGGAGCGCTGGATCACGCTCTCGAGCGAAATGTCGCCCTCTGCCATGCGCGTCGCGATATTGGCGAGCGCGCCCGGCACGTCGCGGGCGTTGAGGCGGATGTAGTAGCCGCCCTCGTGGGCGCGCATCGGCGCCTGACGGTAGGGGGTAAGCTCGGTGCTCGGAACGCCGAGCGGCGGCACCCTTGTGCCGCGCCCGATGTCGAGGATGTCGGACAGGACGGACGACGCCGTGGGCGGACCGCCGGCGCCCGGACCGGCGAGCAGCAGCTCGTGGACATGGTCGGTTTCGAGCGCGACGGCGTTGAGCACGCCGTCGACGTCGGCGATGGCGCTGGTCTTCGGAACGAGGGTCGGATGGACGCGCTGCTCGATGCCGTCGGCGGAACGCTGGGCGATGCCGAGCAGCTTGATCTTGTAGCCGAGATCGTCCGCCACCTTGATGTCGGCCGCCGAGATCGTCGTGATCCCTTCGACGAAAACCTCGTCCGGCGCGATTTCGCATCCGAAGCACAGGCTCGCGAGAATGGCGAGCTTGTGTGCGGTGTCGAACCCTTCGACATCGAACCGCGGGTCCGCCTCGGCGTAACCCAGCTCCTGCGCCTCGCGCAGGCAGTCCTCGAAGATCGCACCGTAATTGTCATTGCGGTTCGCCCCCTCGCCCATGCGGGTGAGGATGTAGTTG
>CAYRNE010000507.1:0-1905 GCA_964425245.1 uncultured Devosia sp. | reverse complement strand
CTCGGGCCGGTTGGCGAGGCGCTTCTGCGCCCATTGCAGCGCCTCCCCGTCGATATTCTCCTTGAGAAGCCCCTCGCGCATCATCAGCCCGAGATTGCGGCGCGCATGCCGCCACGGCTCGTCGGCCGCCTTGTAGACGATGTGGCGGATGTCGTTGACGCGGCCGGGATTTGATGGCCGCCCGGCTTCGAGCCAGGCCTCGCGGCTCTTGCCGCCCTTCCAGGCGCGTGTCGTGAAACCGAGAATTTCCACCTTGACGCCGCAGCGCTCGAGCGTTCGCGCGAGAATGTCGCCGCAGACCGCGGCGATGGTGATCGGCCGCCCGCGCATCGATCCGGAATTGTCGAGCAGCAGGGTCACGACCGTGTCGCGGAAGTCGGTGTCCCGCTCGACCTTGAAGCTGAGCGCCTGCAGCGGGTCGGTGACGACGCGCGTGAGGCGCGAGGTGTCGAGGATGCCTTCCTCGAGGTCGAATTCCCAGCTGCGGCTCTGTTGCGCCATGAGCCGCCGTTGCAGCTTGTTGGCGAGACGCGCGACGGCACCGGCGAGGTTATCGAGCTGCTTGTCGAGCAGGGCGCGGAGCTGTTCGAGTTCGTCCGGCGGGCAGAGGTCCGCGGCCCTCACCACTTCGTCGAAGCGCGTTGTGAATATCTTGTAGTTGAGCTGGTTCTCGAACCTCTCGGCGTTCGCGCCCGGCGGCGTATTGGGCGCGTCCTCGCCCGCGTCGCTGTCCTCCTCTTCGCGCTCCGACATTTCCATGTCGGCGCCTTCGACGTCGCCCTCCTCCTCGGAAGAGCCGGGCGTCTCGTCCTCGTCGGCGTCGGCATCCTCGCTCTCGCCGTCGCCCTGCTCGGGCGCCCGGTCCTGATCCTCGCCGCGCTCGGGTTCCTGATCGTCTCCCTCCTCGGTTTCTTCGCTCTCGCCGTCGTCGAGATCGCTGTCGGGAACGAGATTGAGGTCGCGCAGGAGCTGCCGGCTCGCGCGCGAGAACAGGTCCTGGTCCTCGAACTGCGCGAGCAGCGCGGTGAGCGAGTTGCCCGCCTTCTGTTCGATCTCGGAACGCCACAACTCGACCAGCGCATTGCCCGAAGGCGGCACCGGCATGCCGGCGATGCGTTCGCGCAGAATCAGCCCGAGCGCTTCGGCGAGCGGCGCATCGTCACGGTCGCTGACCTCGGCGAGGTTTGCCCTGAACAGCTTGTCTTCCAGCATCTCGCGGATGTTGCCGCTCATGCCCGGCATGCGAACGCAGCCGAGTGCCTCGATCCGCGCCTGTTCGAGCGCATCGAAGGCGGCCCTCGCATCGGGCTCCGCCGGCGCCCGCTTGCGATGGGTGGCCGGATCGTGGCTCGCGAGCCGCATGGCCATGGCGTCGCCCTGGCCGCGCGCAATGGCGATGTCTCGCCGGGTCGGCAGCCGCGGCAGGTTGGCGAGCCGCGCCTTGTCGTTGGTCAGGACCGGCCGGTCGGCCGAGAAGCTGACTTCGAGCCCGGGCTTTCCGGCGACCGCGCGCACGGCAGCGCCCACGGCGGACTTGAACGCTGCCGTGGTGTCGGGCCTGTTTGCCTTGCTGCGCGGAGGCTGAGACATGCTTACCGTGCCACGCCCTCGTGGTGCGACGAGCTCGCCAGGAGGGCTACTTGGAGCTTTGCGAGAACCTCATGGTGTACTCGTCGAGCCACGAGGTCCGGGAGCTTCAGGCGGTGACCGCCAGGTTTGCGGCGCTCTCGGGCAGATCCTCGCCGAAAATGCGCTGATAGAACTCCGCGACCACCGGCCGCTCGAGCTCATCGCACTTGTTGAGGAAGGTCAGCCGGAACGCAAAGCCGATGTCGCCGAAAATCTCGGCATTCTCGGCCCAGGTGATGACCGTGCGCGGGCTCATCACCGTCGACAGATCGCCGT
>CAYRNE010000506.1:0-1913 GCA_964425245.1 uncultured Devosia sp. | reverse complement strand
AGCGTCAGCCTTCCCCAGCTTCCCTGTAATGAAATCCCACAGGGTCTGGAAGAGTTTCCCGATGCCCTCAAACGCACCCTTGAGGAGCTTGACAGCTCGCATTCCAAGATCAGACCAGTTGATATCCCAGACACTAATCAGTCAGTCAAAGATGTCGTTTACACCATTGGTAATAACTGCTGTAATGTTAGAGATGGTATTGACGATCACTTGATAGGCGAGCATGCCCATGTCTGTGAAAATCTGCTGCCAGTTCTCCCCCAAGAACGAGAGGACGCCTGGAATAGCAGTTCCAAAGATGTGGACAATCAGATCTTTGATGTCAATAGCACCTTTTGCAACCTTGGTAAATGCCAAAGTAGCCAGTGCTTCCCAGTTACTGATTCCGAACTCAACCGCAACAAGTGCAGTTATGAATGCTTCTTTGAACGCGCCTGCTTTTCCGATGAGAAAATCCATCATGTCGCCGATCGATCCAAGACCAGCCGACTGCAGTACAGTGTTGATAAAGGCCATAGTCGTCGATACAGCCGTCCCAATGATGTTCATTGCGTCAATGACGAGCTGGGCTGCTGTGGACCACGTTGCTGCAATGATGTTCCTCACCTGGATAAGGTAGGGAGCAAGGCTCCCCAAAAGGGTTTCACCGAACTGAAGAACCGCTGCTGTCACCTCGGCGAACTTCTGCTTCAATGTGTCGAGCATCTCAGCCGCGTCTTTGAATCCCCAGAGTCCCGCTGTCATTGACGCAAGCTTGCCAAACTCAGCAGCTAGGGTCGTGGCGGTGCCTCCCACTTCGATAGCCGTGTTGCGGAATGCTACCAGCGCACCAACAAGAAGACTAAATCCCGCAGCGAGTGCAAGGATGGGATGTGCTGCTGTTGCGACAGCGAATGCTTTCATAGCTACCGCTGCTTGCATCAGATATCGGGGAAGCTGGAGTGCGATGAGTGTCGCTCCCGCAACGGCGATCGTTTCGATTCCCCGTGCCAGGAGAATCGCCATTGCCTTATTCCCAGCAATCTGATCTTGCATGCCCGCAAACACCAGCACAACATCAGTTGCTGCACCCAATACGGCCATGAGCGCTCTTGTGAGCCCACTTTCACCCAGTACTAGGTAGAGCTCCTCGACAGCACCGCCCAAGTTGTCGAATGCCTGTGTGATTCCCTGCTCCATGATGCGTGCAGCACGAGCAGCTGTGCCGGCACTCTCTTCGTTTGCTGCCGTCAGTTCCCTCATCTTATCAGCAGCATTGGCCATTGAAATGGCGCTCACTGCTGTCTGGACGTCGAAGATAGCCACCGCTTCTTCCATGCCCATACCCGCGTCTCGCAGCTTAGCGAAGATCTCAACCAACGTGTTTGTCTTCGGACTGACATCTTCTACCGTCAGTCCCATGCTCGCAAGAGCTTCCTTGGCTTTGTTGGTGGGAGTAACAAGTGCCGTGAATGCTGCCCGAAGACGAGTACCTGCCATTGCCCCGGGAATGCCTGCATCGCCCAGTACACCCACAGCTGCTGCCGTCTCTTCGAGTGTGATTCCCAGAGCCTTAGCCGCAGGCCCAGCGAACTTCATCGCCTCCCCGAGATCCGTGACTGTAGTGTTAGCCTTATTCGCAGTGGTGACGAACACGTCACCCACCCTTACCGTATCGGATGCAGCGAGACCGAATTGCCGGACTGTGACAGCCGCGATCTCTGATGCGAGCGCCAATTGCAAGACACCTGCTGATGCGAGATCAAGCGTTCCTGCAACACCAGCTAGTGATTCATTAGCTGTAAAACCGGCTCTGCTAAGATTCAAGATTGCTTCAGCAGCCAGCGAAGCTGAGTATCTTGTCGTTGCACCCAGAGATCTTGCCCGGTCCTCAAACTCTTGCATTACATCAGCAGTCGCTCCCGTCACACCCT
>CAYRNE010000505.1:0-1913 GCA_964425245.1 uncultured Devosia sp. | reverse complement strand
CCACGCCATAAGCCGAGTGCATCATCACCACGAGGATGATGGAAATCCCCTTGGCTGCGTCGACCCATTCGAGACGCCGGGTATCATTCATGCCGCATACTCCTGGCCTTGGAGTATGGACATACCATCAACGCCGCCGGGCAGTGCGCGGAATGCTGCCTTAGCCTTAAGCGAAGTGCTTAATCCGTAAAGCTTTATCGAATGCGCCTAGAACGGCACGGAGGCGTAGGCAGCGAACAGGAGGCCGATAGCCAGGAAGAAGAGTACCGAGAGGGAGAATGTCTTGAGCATGTCGCTGCACTGATCTGGAGCGCCGGTTACGCAGGCGCGGAGGACAACCTAAGGCCGGCCAGTTAATGCCGGATTGCAGGCTTCTAGTCGCGGGCCCCGCGAGTCGCCAGAGCCGCCGAAACCTTGCGGGATGATTAACGAAGCGTGTGGCTTTTGAGACTCACCGCGCGGCGCGCGTCGGCGTCGGATCGCTTCCATCACGACTTCGCGAGCCCGTAACGGGGACCGCTCGCGGCGCGAAAACCCCGCTGAGCACTTCGAAACACCTGAAGCCATGGGACCGGCCGGTTCGCTGGACGATTCCGCTCACCCTTGGGTCGATCGATCCAATTGCCCTCAACCCCGGGGGCGGCGCGATGCCGCCCACCCGAAGGAGACCTCTGATGCACGGGACTATCATCGCTACCGCAATCGCTCTCGGACTCACCGGCCAGGCTGCGCTCGCGCAGGATGCGATGTCGAGTTCGGCCATGGAAATGGGCGGCACCATGATGGCCGAAGGCAAGCTGGTGCAGATCACCATCGAGAACCTGCTCACCGGCCAGCCGTTCTCGCCCTCCTATTTCGAATCCCGCGCGGAGGGCTCGGCACCGCTCTTCGCGCTCGACGGGAAGGCGTCAGATGCCCTCGCCGCCGTGGCCGAGGGCGGTAACATCGGCATGTTCAGCGTCGGTGCGGCGATGGACGGAGGGTCGGCGATCGGCGATGCAACGCTCGCCATCCATACGCTGCCCGGCCAGACGCGCACACTCACCATCCATGTGGATGCGGAACATCCGCTGGTCGACGGCGTCTGGATGCTCGGCAATACCAACGACGGCTTTTCCGGTTTCAGCGGCGTCGATGCCTACGCCTTGACCGAACCGCTGGTTCTCGAGGTCCGCGGCTACGATGCCGGCTCCGAGAAGAACACCGAGAAGGCTGGGTTCCTGGGCGCGCTCGGGGGCGGCAACGACCGCGACCCGGAAGATGGGGTGGTCACGTGGCACGCCGGCATTCGCGGCGACGCCGATGCCCCGCGCGAGTGGAACTGGGACGTGAACGGACCGGTTGCCCGCGTCACCATCGCGCCGGTCGCCATGTAGCAGCGGCAGCGAGCCGCCCACGCCTGTGAGCGGCTCGCGTCCGGGGCCATCACCCCGGAACGTCGGTCAATTCCTCGGGCACGTCGGGGCGTGCGCTGCCGCTCTTCGGTTCAGCCGCCGGGGGCGTCTCTGCGGCCGGTATTTCGGCCAGCACTTCGATCGCATAGTTCTCGATCACGGTGTTGGCGAGAAGCTTCTCGCACATCTGGCGAAGGCTCTGCTCCGCGGCCGCCGCATCTGTGCCGTCCGCGAGCTCGATGTCGAAGACCTTGCCCTGCCGGACGCTGCCAATTCCCTCAAAGCCAAGCGCCTTCAGCGATCCCTGGATGGCCTGGCCCTGAGGGTCGAGCACGCCGGATTTGAGGGTGACCGTGACCCGCGCCTTCACTGCACGAGCCTCGGCCCGGTGGTGAGTGCGTTGTCGGCCTCGACAAGGATGCCGAGCCGCTGCGCGACTTCCCGGTAGGCATCGACGAGGCCGCCGAGATCTTCGCGGAAGCGGTCCTTGTCCAGCTTGTTGCGGGTCTTGATGTCCCA
>CAYRNE010000504.1:0-1931 GCA_964425245.1 uncultured Devosia sp. | reverse complement strand
CCCGTTCATCCACCTCCTCATCTGGATTCCCGCGACGATCGTCCTGAGCCTCATCCTGCTGCGGCCGTTCAAGGCGCTGCTCGTCGCGCTCCACTACCGCAACATCGTCCACGAGGCGGGCAGCCGATGAGCGGCACCGAAGGGCGGCGCGCCGGCGCCTCCGGCCGCATCGCCTTCGTCGCCCTCATGCTCGCGCTGACCGGTGTTTTCGCCGTGTTGGGATTCTGGCAGCTGCAGCGGCACGGCGAGAAGGAAGCCTTGATCGCGACCGTCGCGTCACGCATGGATGACCAGCCGGTCGCGCTGCCGCCCGCTGGGGAGTGGCCATCGCTCGATCCCGCCGAGTTCGACTACCGGCCTGTGACGCTCACCGGCCATTTCGAGACCGACGCGACGGTGCTCGTCTTCACCAGCCTCGCCGAGCCGAGGGGCGGGCAGGGCGGCCCCGGTTACTGGGTGATGACCCCGTTCGCGACCGACGGCGGCGGGACGGTGTTCGTCAACCGCGGCTTCATCCCGCAGCAGGCGCGGGAAGACTTAGCGAGGCTCGAGCCCATGAACCCCGCGAGCGGCGGGCTGACGCTTACGGGCATCGCGCGGCAGCGGGAGGAACCGGGGGCCTTCACGCCGCCGGCGGACGCGGAGGAGCGGATCGATTGGATTCGCGACCCGGCCCGGCTGGCAGCACTCGCGCGCGTGCAAGGGCCGGTCGCGCCGCTCTACGTCGACCTGCCGGCAGGGGTTCCCGGCGAACTCCCGCAGGGCGGGGAAACGGTGCTCGACTTCCCCAACAATCACCTCGGTTATGCGCTGACCTGGTTCGGCTTTGCACTGCTGACCCCCGCGCTCCTCGTTTTCTGGCTCCGGCGATCACGCGCCAGAACCTGAAACTTGCGGTTCCGCGCCGGTTTCACTAGGGTGCCGGCTTTCACGGGCGCCGGGCGGGCGCCCCGGCAGACCGCAGAGCTCAATCCACTCCATGCGATACATTTCGACCCGCGGCCGCGCCCCGGTGCTTGGCTTCTCGGACGCCGTGCTCGCCGGACTCGCCAGCGACGGCGGGCTGTACCTGCCGGAAAACTGGCCGCAGGTGTCGCCGGAGGAGATCGCGGGCTTCGCTAACCGGCCGTATGCCGAGGTGGCCGAGGCGATCGTCTCCCGGTTCACCGGCGGGGAAATCCCCGAGGCGGTGCTCAGGGACATCGCCGGCGCGGCTTACGCGGGCTTCCGCCACGCCTCCGTCGCGCCGCTCGTCGAGATCGGGCCCGGCCATTTCGTGCTGGAACTGTTCCACGGCCCGACTCTCGCCTTCAAGGACGTGGCGATGCAGTTCCTGGCGCGCGTCATGGATCACATCCTCTCCGCCCGGGGCGCGCGCGCGACGATCGTCGGCGCGACCTCGGGCGACACGGGATCGGCTGCCATCGAGGCCTTCCGCGGCCGCGGCAACATCGAAATCTTCATCATGCATCCGCATGGGCGCACCTCGGACGTGCAGCGCCGGCAGATGACGACCGTGCCCGATGCCAACGTCCACAACGTTGCAATCAGCGGCACGTTCGACGATTGCCAGCGCATCCTCAAAGGCCTCTTTTCCAACCTCCGGTTCCGCGATCGTGTCGGCCTCTCGGGGGTCAATTCCATCAATTGGGGCCGGATCGTCGCGCAGATCGTCTATTACTTCACGGCAGCGGTGTCGCTTGGAAGCCCGCACAGGCCGGTGACCTTCGTCGTGCCGACGGGGAATTTCGGCGACATCCTGGCCGGCTATTGCGCGAAGCGCATGGGGCTGCCGGTCGAACGGCTGGTGATCGCAACGAACGCCAACGACATCCTCGCCCGCACCCTTGCGACAGGGCGCTACGAGGTCGCCGGCGTCACGCCGACCAGCAGTCCGTCGATGGACATCCAGGTGTCCTCGAATTTCGAGC
>CAYRNE010000503.1:0-1936 GCA_964425245.1 uncultured Devosia sp. | reverse complement strand
TGGAGGGCAAGGTCGACCTCGCCACCTTCGAAGCGCCCGCGAGCGAGGCGGTGCGCGGCCTCGCGCAAAGGATTTCGTGGGAGCCGCTCGCCGGTGCGCATTTCCCGGAGCGCTTCGAGGCCGAGCTCGTGTGCGCCACCGGGAAGGCAAAAGAAACGGTTCGGATCGACGACGTCTACGGCAACCACACCCGGCCGCCGAGCGCCGACGCGGTGCTGACGAAATTTCGCGCCAACGCGGCGCGATCGCTCGAGCCGGACGCGGTGGTTGCGCTCGAGCGCGCCGGGCAGCAGCTCGCCGCGGCCCCCGATCTGAAAGCGCTCAGCGCGGCGTTGCGCCGCTAGCGGATCGGGATCTCCATCCCGACGCCGCGCTCGCGTGCGAGCTGCAGCACCCGGCAGGCGGCGGCCAGGTCTTCCAGGCCGATGCCCTGCGATTCGAACAGCGTGACTTCGCCGGGCGAGGTGCGCCCCGCCGCCTTGCCGGCGACCACGTCCGACAGCGGCAGCACCGCGCTCCAGTCGAGCCCCGCCTCCGCCTCGGCGCCGATCAGGTCGCCGCTTTCCAGCCGGGCGACCGCGACGTCGTCGGCGACGATCCGGTCCGCGCGCTTCACCGCGGCGGCGTCGAGCTCGCGCTTGTTGGCGAAATTGGATCCCGCCGCGTTGATGTGCACCCCGGGCCGCAGCCAGCGCCCATCGAACACCGGCGCCGCGGAGCCGGTGATCGTCGTGATCACGTCCGCTTCCTGCACCGCGGACTTGGCATCCTTCGCGATGAGCAGCTCCGCGTCGACCAGCGGCTTCATCTTCTTGCAGAAGCTCTGCACCCGTTGCGGCGACCTGCCGATCACGTTCACGCGCTCGAGCTTCGGCAATACGCGGGCGATCGCCTCGAGCTGGCTCTCCGCCTGCCAGCCCGCGCCGAACAGCGTCATCACCCGGCTCTCCGGCCGCGCAAGGTACTTGCTCGCGACGCCGCTCGCCGCGCCGGTCCGGATCTGACCCAATGCGGTTGCCTCCATCACGCCGGCCAGCGCGCCGGTCGAGATGCGGTAGACCAGCATCGTCGAGCTCGACGAGACGGTCACGTCCTTGCGAATGATGGGATAGCACTTGACGCCCGCCGCATCGAGGGCGGTCGAGACCGACGGCATGACGTTGAGCGTCACGCCCGGCAGGAAGCCGCGCTGCCGGGGAACGTTGCTCGCCGCCGCGTTCGCCCAGTCGCGGAACGCCGCCTCCACGGCCGCCAGCGCCGCGTCCATGCTCAGCAATTCGCGTACATCCTTGTCCGAGAGAAGAACAGCCATGAGATGACTCCGCTGTAGTCAGAAGCGCGCCGCCGAAAAGGGGGCAAGGTTTAGGCCCGGGGGCTCGCCGTGCATCGCGCGGGCGAGGACGTCGCCGGTCACGGCGGCCCCGGTGAGGCCGAGGTGGCCGTGGCCGAAGGCGAGCCACAGTCCGCGGTGCGCCGGGCTTTCGCCGATCACCGGAAGCGAGTCCGGCAGGCAGGGCCGGTGCCCCATCCAGTCGGAGCGCGGGCCGGCGAGTCGCGCCTGCGGGAAGACGGCGGCCAGGTCCTCGAGCAGCAGATCCGCGCGCGCCTGGCTGGGCGGCGCCTCGAGGCCGGCGAATTCCACGGTGCCGCCCACGCGCAGTCCCGCTTCCTGCGGCGTGATGAACACCTTGCGGTCGGCGGGTACCACCGGGCGGCGGATGTCGATGCCGGTTTCCTGCAACGTGATGTGATAGCCGCGCTGGCTTTCGAGCGGAATACGAAGCCCCAGGGGCCGCAGCAGCCCGGCGGACCAGGCGCCGGCGGCCACCACGATTTTTTCTGCGGGCAAAGATCTTTGTGAAACGCGAACGCCGAGCGGCGCGACTTCGATGGCGCGCGCCTCGTCGCGCAGGATTTCGACGCCCCTCTCTTGCAG
>CAYRNE010000502.1:0-1938 GCA_964425245.1 uncultured Devosia sp. | reverse complement strand
AGTTCGTCTTCGAGCATGAGCAGCAGGTCGGGTGGCGCCACCATCCAGCCGAGCCGCAGCGCCGGGGCCATCGTCTTGCTCACGGTGCCGGCATAGACGACGTTATCCGGGGCGAGCCCCTGTAACGCGCCGATCGGCGCACGGTCGTAGCGGAACTCGGCATCGTAGTCGTCCTCGATCGCCACGGCTTTCCTTTCGCGCAACCAGCCCGCCAGCGCCAGTCGGCGCGCGCCGCTCATCACGACGCCGGTCGGATACTGGTGAGCCGGCGTCACCAGCACCGCCTGCGCCTTGCTTGCTGAGAGCGCGACGACGTCAATACCGCTATCGTCGACGGGAATCGGGAGGAGCGTCAGTCCGGCGGTGAGCCAGACGTCGCGATCGGTATAGCCTGGTTCCTCGACCGCCAGTTGCGTTATGCCACGACGTCTCAGCGCCCGGGCAAGCAAGGTCCGGGCCTGCTCGAAGCCGCCGGTAATCAGGACCTGCCGCGGGTCTGCGCTGACGCCTCGCACGCGCCCGAGGTAGTCCGCCAGCGCGTGCCGAAGAGGCAGCACGCCGAAGCGCTGCCCATACCCGAAGTCATCGGGTGTCATCGCCTTGAGGGACGCCTCGACCGCTTTCAGCCATCGCGCGGAGGGGAAGGTCGCGAGGTCCGGGCGGCCCAGCTCAAAGTCGTAGCGGAGGGTCTGGATCGCGCTGGTTTCCGGCGGCAGTGGCCCCGAGCGCTGCCGTGGTTCGTGCACCGCTACGCGCGGCGCCGCACCCTGACGCAGGGTAAGGTAGCCTTCGGCTGCGAGCTGCGCGTAGGCCTCCATTACGAGGGGCCGCGAGATGCCGAGTTCGCGCGCGAGGTCGCGTGTCGATGGCACCTCGCTCCCAGCCCGCAACGTGCCGCTCCGGACGGCCTCCCGCAATTGCCTCTCGATCTGGGCCTGCATGGAATCGGGACCACCGCGGTCCACTCTGATCAACAGCTCGATGGTCCGACTGGTCAAGTGTTTTGGCTCCAGCTGGTCATTAAAAGGATAGCCAGTTTGCCATACCTTCCTGCCTGTCCGCTAGGGCAACCCCTGACCCCAGCCGAACCGTCGGAGAAACAAAATGGCCCTCGCCGAAGTCACCTCCCAGACCCATCGCCCTGTACAATTCGCATTCGCCGACGCCTTCCGTGCCGTTGTCCGGTGGGTCGACGCCCGTCGCGCCGTCCGCGCCCGCAAGGTTGCGCTACAGGGCCTGCTGTTGGCCCCGGAACACCGCCTGCGCGACCTGGGGATCACCCGCGAAGACGTGCTCGCTGCAATCGACTGCCGCCGCAAGTAGGTCAAACTCGACAATAATGGAGAACGAAATGAGCAAGGTCTTCATTCACGCAACCGTCACCCTCGACGGCTTCATGGCCGATCCGCAGGGTGGCATCGACTGGATGTTCGGTCACGCCGAGGCGGAAGAGGACGGCACACTTGTAAAGAGCGTGTGGGAGCGCATCGGAGCCGTCGTCGGCGGCGCCAATAAGACCCGGACGATCGAAGAAGGCGAGCAGCCCTATGGCGGCATGCTGAAAGTCCCGGTGTTCCTGATGACCCACGCGCCCCACGAACCGGTCGAAAAGGACGGCACACGCTATACCTTCGTCGTCGACGATATCGCTTCCGCCGTGAGTGCCGCCAAGGCCGCGGCCGGCGGCAAGGACGTCAGCCTGCTCGGCGGCAGTATCGCGCGCCAATGTCTCAAGCTTGGCCTCGTGGACGAGATTCAACTGGACGTGGTTCCCGTGCTGCTCGGCAAGGGAATCTCGCTCTTCGGCGGGCTGGGCCAGCGCTTCAACCTCGAGCGCCTTGAAACGTCGGCCTTCGCCAGCGAAGTGCACCTTCGTTACCGTGTGGTCTCGTGATTGTCGGCTACCTGTCCAGATCCTTCTGCAGGACGTTCGCGAGT
>CAYRNE010000501.1:0-1941 GCA_964425245.1 uncultured Devosia sp. | reverse complement strand
GTTGCAGGTACCGTTCATGATGCCGTAGACGCGCTCGATGCGGGACGATCCAAGGCCCTCGCGCAGCGTCTTGATCACGGGGATGCCGCCCGCGACCGCGGCTTCGAAGCCGAGCTGGGCGCCCGATTCTTCGGCGAGGCGCGCGAGGTTGACCCCGTGCTTGGCGAGCAGCGCCTTGTTGGCCGTGACCACCGGCCGTCCGATTTCGAGGGCGGCCTTGATCGAGGCCAGCGCCGGCCCGTCCTCCCCGCCGATCAGTTCGACGAAGAGGTCGATGTCTTCGGATTTCGCAAGCGCGACCGGATCGTCGAACCAGGCGTAGGGCTTGAGATCGAGGCCGCGATCGCGCGAGCGGTTGCGGGCGCAAACGGCGGTGACGACCAGCCGGCGCCCGAGCTTGCGCTCCAACTCGTCGCGGTCGCGCTCGAGGATCTTGAGCAGCGTCGCGCCAACGTTGCCGAGCCCGGCGACGCCCAGCCGCAGCGGGCCCGAACCCGCCTCGCCGGCGTAATCCTGCATGGCCTTGAGGATGCGGGCGCGCGTCTCCGAACGCGGTTCGCGCCCCTCGCGCAGATCGAAAACGAACAGCGGATCACCGGCTATGGCACGGCCGAAGCGCGTCGGAGTCCATTCCCGCGCGGCGATAAAGGCTTCCACGGCTTGGCGAAACGACTGGATATCGGACATGGCTGACCCTCGGGCGAGCGGTTTATAGGAAATCGCCTATAGGTCAATAGGATTGAACGGCGCCGAGGGGAGTACTATTGTTGGAACGGAGGTATTCGCCATCTCGACGATCAAGATCGACCTTCCAGACCAATCGGTTCTTGCGGAGCTCGACAGTCGGGCCAAGCGCCACGGCCGCTCGATTGCCGAGGAGGCCGGCGACGTGCTGAGCAAGGCGCTGGCGAACCCGAGGTCCGACAATATGACAGCGCGTCTTCGCGCACGTTTCGACCCACTCGGGGGCGCTGAGCTTCTGCTGCCGCCACGTGCGGCCGTCCGTGATCCTCCATTCACGTTCGGCTTTGGTTTCGATGATGGCGAGGCCGACGAGGACTCCCCTTCGGCGTGATCATCCTCGACACAAATGTCATTTCGGATGTGATCGGAAGGTATCCGACTGAGCGCGTGTGCAATTGCCTCGCGGCGCAAGATCCCGACCGAGTCTGGACGACGGCCATTACCGCCGCAGAACTTCGTGCCGGCGCCTCAGCGCTCGCCGAAGGTCATCGAAAGCGACAGCTATCTGAGGCTATCGAGGCGGCGCTACGGGTCGATTTCGAGAATCGCATTCTGCCCTTCGACGACGCGGCTTCATCTGCTTACGCCGAGATCAGCGCGCAAAGACGCCGCTCCGGCCTGTCCTGGGACCACCTTGACCTCTTCATCGCCAGCATTGCAGCGGTCAATAATGCCGTAGTCGCAACCCGTAACGTCCGCGATTTCGAGGGCTGCGGGGTTGAACTCGTCGATCCCTGGGCCGCGTGAACGCGCCCGCACTCTGCCCTATTTCGCGACGCTGAGCGGCACGACGTTCCCGTGGCTGGCTTTGCCGGCAAGGAATTTCTTGATGTTCCGCGCCGCCTGCCGGATGCGTTGCTCGTTCTCGACCAAAGCGAGGCGCACGTATTGGTCGCCGTATTCGCCGAAGCCGACGCCGGGAGCGACGGCGACGCCCGTCTCCTGGATCAGCAGCTTGGCGAATTCGAGCGAACCGAGATGGGCGAACTGGTCGGGGATCGGCGACCAGACGAACATCGTCGCCTTCGGCGAGGGTACGCGCCACCCTGCCCGGCCGAAGCTCTCGACCATGACGTCGCGCCGCGTGCGGTAAACCCGCCTGACCTCCTCGATGACCCCGTCGTCGCCGTTGAGCGCCGCCGCCGCCGCGACCTGGATCGGCGTGAACGCGCCGTAGTCGAGGTAGGACTTCACGCG
>CAYRNE010000500.1:0-1946 GCA_964425245.1 uncultured Devosia sp. | reverse complement strand
GCGGCCGGCTCGGGCTCGGCGGTGGTGTCGGTCTGAAATTCGAGCCTGGTGCCGGGGCGGCCGACCTCGGCCAGCGCCTCCTCGAGGATGACCGTGTAGTGCTTGGTCAGCCAGTCGACGACCATCGGGTCGGATACCTTGATAATCAAGGCATCGCCGTTGTCGCGGGCGAGCGAGGTCTGGCGGAACCAGGTGTGGTAGCTGTAGCGGTTGACCTTGGTCTCGATGCGGGCGAGGACATCGTTCCAGACCGTGCTAGCCATGCTGAAGACCCAATCTCTCGGTCTGAGAGGACTTCTCGACGAACGCGTTCTGCGTCAGCCCGTGGTTTCCGGCCGAAAATTGCACTCAGGGACGCCGATCCGGGTCGCGTAAATCGCGACTAATCCGTTTGTTTTCAGCCAGTTACGTGCCACCAGCCCCGAATTCTCGGATTTCCACAGGTTTTTCCACATCTGTGGAAAACTGTGCCGGGTTGGCCGGCTGGAGGAAGGCTCGCGAATCTACCACAGGGGCCCCGTCGTGACAATCGATTGTCGGACGAGACGTGGGCCGTTGACACGGTTTTCTTGGCTCAGTTACGATTCGAGTTTCCCATGCGTTCGAAGGCGCGTGGTCGGGAGTCTGAGATTCCATGAAGCGCACGTACCAGCCGAATCGTCGCCGCCGCCGGCGGACCCATGGTTTCCTCGTCCGCATGAGCACGAAGAACGGCCGGATCGTGCTCAAGCGGCGCCGCGCCAAGGGCCGCAAGCGCCTGACGGTCTCATCCTCCTAGCGAGGGACTTTTCGGCCGCGCCGATCGGCGCGCGCGGCTGTTGTCACGGCATGTCTCTGAAGTTCGGTCCCGGGGTCCGCCTGCGCTCGCGACGCGAGTACGTGGCGGTCCAGCAGCGGGGCCGACGGGTGGCGGCTCGCTACCTCACGATGCTCGCGCTGCCCAACACTCTCGGTCGAAATCGACTCGGACTGATCGCCTCGCGCCGCCTGGGCGGCGCGGTCGAGCGCAACAGGGCCAAGCGCCGCATCCGCGATCTGTTCCGGCGGACCGGCCCGGACCAGCTCGAAGCGGGCCGGGTGGGACTCGATCTGGTCGTCATTCCCAAGCGCGAGTTGCTCGAGGCATCGGCCCCGGATCTGGCGGCCGACTTCCGATCCGCCTTCGGTCGCGTTCGACCGCGGGGGCGTTCGTGAGCTGGCCGTCCCGACTCGTTCTCACGTTCATCCGCGCCTATCAGCTCCTGCTTTCGCCGCTCGTCGGTGGAGCCTGCCGGTTCGAGCCGTCGTGCTCGCACTACGCCGCCGAGGCGGTCGCACTCCATGGCGCCTGGCGCGGCGGGCTGCTGGCGGTTCGACGTCTGGCCCGCTGCCATCCGCTGGCGCGTCCGGGCATCGACCCCGTTCCGCCACCGGCCGGCCGGCTGTGACCCTTTAGCTGCCATCCATGGAAAAGCGAGTTTTCGTCGCGATTCTCCTGTCGTTCGCCGTGCTGGCGGTCTACCAGATGCTGATGCCGGCGCCTCCACCCCCGGAGGTCGCGGTCTCATCGACGACCACCAGCGCGCCGGCGGCCACCAGTCCGGAGGGGAGCGCGACAACGGCCGGTGTCGACGGCGCGGTCCCGCCGCCGAGTCCCGCCGCGGCGCCGCTCGTGGCCGACACGGCGGCGCGCGAGGTCGTCGTCGAGACCGACGAAGTGCGCGCGGTCTTCTCGACGCGCGGTGCCACTCTCGAGAGCTGGCAGTTGAAGCACTACCTCGACGACGGTCAGCCGCTCGAGCTGGTGCCGAGCGACGTGCCGGCGTCCTACCCGCAGCCGTTTTCGATCTCGACGAACGACGCGGCGATCTCCGCGACGCTCCAAACGGCACTGTTCCGTCCGAGCGTCGACTCGCTCTCGCTCGGATCGACGGCAGGCCAGTTGACGTTCGAGTATCGCGACGCGG
>CAYRNE010000499.1:0-1955 GCA_964425245.1 uncultured Devosia sp. | reverse complement strand
AATGAAGGCCCGGGACAGAGAGGCTTTTATCCTGGACAGAGTAACAAAGAGAATGAGCGGAGACAGCTTTAACAGAGCCTTAAAGAAAATCATACATAATACAGAAGATCCGATACTGATGAGTAAAGAAATTACCTCGCATCATTTACGGCACTCAATCGCCACCCACCTGCTTGAAAGCGGATTATCCATTGAGTATGTAAGAGATTTTTTAGGCCATAGCTTTTTAGAATCAACTCAAATCTATACAAAAGTTAATCAGCGACAATTAAACAAACTATGACCTTAGAAGAATACTTACAGCAAAGACATACAGAGAAAACAGCACGAGCATACCAAAGAGAAATAGAAGCCTACAGAAAGAATTATCCTAATGCGGATAAAGCCCTTTATAAAGACATTACAGAATACTTAGGACACTTGCGAAAAAGATACACAAACGCGAAAACCCTGAACAGAATCCTGTGCAGTATAAAATCCTACTACGATTTTTTAAACCATACCGGAAGAAGAAAAGATAATCCTGCCAGAGCGGTCAGGCTCAGAGACAGGCAAAGCAACGACATACAATTACAAGACCTGTTTACAGAGAAAGAACTGGAAACCCTGTTAGAAAGACAAGAACGATTCAATCTTCTTACCTATAGAAACAGAGTACTCACAAGCTTACTGATCTATCAGGCTTTACTACCAGCCGAACTTGAAAGCCTTACCGTGAAAGATATAAACTTAGATCAAGGAACCGTTTACATCAAAGGCACCGGCAAAACTAACAGCAGGGAATTACAGCTAAGAACTAATCAGATCATGTTATTGAACCAGTATATAAATGAAGTTCGCTTAAAACTTAATAAGAATCCATTAGAAGAAAGATTACTAATCGGAGCAAGAGGAACATCCATGAAAGGAGAAGACATCACCAAGCACGTTAAAAGAATCTTTAAAGACAAGTTCAAAGGAAGGAAGGTAACAGTAATGACCATAAGGCAAAGCGTAATTACCAACTTACTGAAATCAGGGAATGATTTAAGAATCGTACAAGTCTGTGCCGGACATAAAAAACCAAGTTCTACAGAGAAGTATAAACAGACAAAAGTAGAAGAATTAAAGACAGCGATTGCGAATTATCATCCCATCCGCTGACCCGCCCAAGCCGTTCCCTGCTGTTGTTTTTTCTGTCATGGTTTTTGCCCCCTCACACACTTGCAGCACATTGCTTTTTCTTTTTTTATTCAATTGAAATGATAAGGCAAAAAAGAAAAATCAAAGAGCTGCACCCATCACGCAAAGCAAAAAACCACGCCAGGAAAAACAACCCCAAGCTATATTTACATAATAAGAGTTATATAAGCACGCACGAAATTAAGGTGTGCTTCGCACGAATTTAATGTGCTTAGTTATATAACTTTATTATGTAAAATAGCCGCACGATGCCAGCCCTGGCCAACCGCACTTTTGCCACAGGCAAGTTATATATCGGCATTGTATGCGCATCTCCCTCCGGTCGGTCAAGGCGCATAGCCACGGCGTAAGGCGCTTCGCATTTTTTTTTATTGGAGGGTCTTCCACCCCCAAACCCCCGGATCATTTTTTTGAATGATGTAAGCCCCGCAAAAATCAACCGCACAAAACCAAAGCTCACATCATCCAAAAAAACGTTTACCTTCTTAATATTCGACCGCTTAATCAGCATATAGGAACGCTATGGATAAAGCATAGATAGTGTATAAAATCTGTCTTTATTTTTTTCATCTGAAAATTTTTTTCTGTTGAAAGAAAAAAATCCTTAACTTGAATAATAATGGGCTGCTTAAAACTCACATATAGTATTGAAACCTCTCCGCTGAAAGTTGTGAGAGGGAATTTTATTAGTGAGGAAAAAGCAGGTGCAGGCGCCACCCCATATCTGTTTAATGGCAAAGAGCTGGATGAAGAGACTGGATTGTATTATTATG
>CAYRNE010000498.1:0-1962 GCA_964425245.1 uncultured Devosia sp. | reverse complement strand
AGTTCCCGCTGATCATCAAGGGCGACGTGCAGGGCTCGGTCGAAGCGATCGTCGCTTCGCTCAACAAGCTCAGCACCGAGGAAGTCTCGGCGCAGATTCTGATGAGCGGCGTCGGTGCCATCACCGAATCCGACGTCACGCTGGCCTCGGCGTCGAACGCCATCATCATCGGCTTCAACGTTCGCGCCAACAAGCAGGCCAACGACCTTGCGACCCGCGACGGTATCGAGATCCGCTACTACAACATCATCTACGATCTCGTGGACGACGTGAAGGCGGCGATGTCGGGTCTGTTGAAGCCCGAGCGCCGCGAGACCTTCATCGGCTACGCCGAAATCCTCGAAGTCTTCCAGATCACCAAGGTCGGCAAGGTCGCCGGCTGCCGTGTCACCGAAGGCATCGTCGAGCGCGGTGCCGGCGTGCGTCTCCTCCGCGACAACGTCGTGATCCACGAAGGCAAGCTCAAGACGCTCAAGCGCTTCAAGGACGAGGTGAAGGAGGTCCCCGCCGGGCAGGAATGCGGCATGGCCTTCGAGAACTACGAGGATATCCGCCAGGGCGACGTCATCGAGTGCTTCCGGGTCGAGCAGGTCACGCGCAGTCTCTGACCTGCGCTTGTCCTCGAGCGCCGAAGCGCGCGGGGCTGCAAGCGGCCCCGTTGACTATCGTCGCCCGCGCGCCTAACCCGGCGCGATGAAGCGCCCATCGCACAAGACCGGGAAAGCCGGCCCGACCCAGCGCATGTTGCGCGTGGGGGAACTCGTGCGGCACGCGCTCGCGACGTTCCTCGCGCGCGGCGAGATCGACGACCCCGTGCTCGAGGACAAGACCATCACCGTGCCCGAAGTGCGCATGACGCCGGACCTGAAGCTCGCAACCGCCTACGTGATGCCGCTCGGCGGCGAGGGCGCGGCGGAGGTCGCCGAGGCGCTCAACCGTCATCATCGCTTCATCCGCGGCCGCATTGCTCCCGAGCTCGATCTGAAGTTCGCCCCCGATCTGCGCTTTTTCGTCGATACGACGTTCGACGAGTTCCAGCGCATCGACTCGCTGCTGAGGTCGGAGCGCGTGCAGCGCGACCTGCAGGAGGACGACGAGGACGAGCAGCGCGGCTAGCGAGGTTGCGTCGCGAGTTTCGTCTTCTGCGTTCCGACGGCGCCGAAGTTCCCGGCATCGAGCCAGCGTTCGTACTCGCGGCGGAGCCGCGGCCAGTCGGCGTCGAGCATCGCATACCAGGCCGTGTCGCGGTTCTCGCCCTTGACGATCATGTGCTGGCGGAAAATGCCCTCGAACGTGAAGCCGAAACGCTCGGCGGCGCGCCGCGAGGGCGCGTTGAGCGCGTTGCACTTCCATTCGAGACGGCGGTAGCCGAGCTCGTTGAAGACGTAGCGGGCGAAGAGGTAGAGCGCTTCGGTGGCGCGCCGCGTCTTCGCGATGCCGGGTCCCCACATGATCGAGCCGACCTCGATCACCCCATGCTCGGGGACGATACGCATCAGCGCCTGATAGCCGCCGCAGCGGCCGGTCTGCGGATCGACAACGGCGAACATCAGCGGATCGTCCTTGAGGAGCGCGGTCTCCACCCACCTCGCCATGTCCGCTTCGCTTGTCGGGGCGTCGGAGAAGAGATAGCGGAACCGCGCCTCGGCGCCCGGTGCCGAAGCCGCGTCGTAAAGCGAGGAAACATGGCGACTGGTCAGCGGCTCCAGCCGTACGTAGTGGCCTTCGAGCGTGATCCGCGCCGGCCTTCCTCTCGCGGAGTGCGGCGCGTTCATGCGTGCTGACCGTGAATCGAAGCGAGCCCTTCGCGATAGGTGGGATAAAGAAGGTCGATGCCGAGCGTCGACTTGATGGCGCGGTTCGAGACGCGCTTGTTGTCCGAATAAAAGCTCCGGGCCATTTCGGTCATTTGCGCCTTCTCGAACGGAACCTCCGGCGGCGGCTCGACCCCGAGCAGGGCCG
>CAYRNE010000497.1:0-1966 GCA_964425245.1 uncultured Devosia sp. | reverse complement strand
CGAGACGCTGCCGCGTATCGGCGCCTCGACCCACGGTCACTGACGGGCAGGAAAGAGCGCTTGCGTGGCCTACGTTGACGAAACGAGAAATATCGCCGCCATCGCGGACGGAGCGCGGGTAGAGGACTATTTCGCGCTCCTCAAGCCGCGGGTGATGCAGCTCGTCGTCTTCACCGCGCTCGTCGGCATGCTGCTTGCTCCCCAGGGGCTCGATCCGGTCGTCGGCTTCGTGGCCATTCTCTGCATCGCGGTCGGCGCCGGAGCCTCTGGCGCGCTCAACATGTGGTACGACGCCGAGACCGACGCGATCATGAGCCGCACCGCGAACCGGCCGATACCGGCGGGCCGCGTGCCGCGCCATCACGCGCTCGCGCTCGGGATCTGGCTCTCGGCGTTCTCGGTGGGGCTGCTCGGGCTCGCGACGAACTGGGTCGCGGCGGGGCTCCTCGCCTTCACGATCTTTTTCTACGCCGTGATCTATACGATCTGGCTCAAGCGGGCGACGCCCCAGAACATCGTGATCGGCGGCGCAGCCGGAGCGTTTCCGCCGATGATCGGCTGGGCCGCGGTTACCGGTACCGTGAGCCTCGAGAGCTGCATCCTCTTTCTCATCATCTTCCTCTGGACGCCGCCCCATTTCTGGGCGCTCGCGCTCTACAAGCAGGGCGACTACGGCGCAGCAGGCATTCCGATGCTGCCCAACGTCGCCGGCGAGGCAGCGACCAAGACGCAGATCCTGCTCTATTCCGTCATTCTGGCCGCGAGTGCATTCGCGCCGGTCGTCATTGGCTTTTCCGGCCTCCTCTATGCGGCGGTTGCAACCATCACGGGCGTCTCGTTCGTCTGGCTTGCCTGGCGCCTGTTTCGCACGCGCGAATCGAGCGCGATGCGCCGGTCGGCCCGCTCCCTCTTCACCTTTTCGCTGAGCTACCTGTTTGTCCTCTTCCTGGCGCTGCTCACCGACCACTACGCCCTGGTGATGGGATGGCTCTGATGGCCGAACCGATGAAGCTCAGCGACGAGGAACTGGCGAAACGCCGCCGGCTGCGCTCGGTCGCGCTCGCGCTGGTTCTGGGCGCCCTCGTTCTCATCGTCTACGTGCTGACCATCGCCAAGATGGGGCCGGGCATTCTCAACCGGCCACTGTGACCGCGATGTCGGACGTATGGGCAACCAGCAGCGACAACCGCAACCTCCGCCTTGCCGTCATACTGGCCGGTGTCGTCGCCGGCATGGTCGGGGCGGCGTACGCCGCCGTGCCGCTCTACCAGCTGTTCTGTCAGGTCACCGGGTTTGGCGGCACGCCGCAGCTCGCCGCGGAAAATCCCAAGGGCATCATCGACCGCGTCATGACGGTACGCTTCGATTCCAACATCGACAGCGGCCTCAACTGGACGGTAAAGCCCGCCGCGCCGGTGACCGATCGCATCGGCACGGTCGAGACGGTCACCTACGTCGCGACCAACAATTCGAAGCGGGCGGTCACGGGCCAGGCAATATTCAACGTCGCTCCCGACTCCGCCGGCATCTACTTCAACAAGATCGAGTGCTTCTGCTTCACCGAACAGACGCTGCAGCCGGGTGAAACGGTCGAAATGCCCGTGACCTTCTTCGTCGATCCCGATATTGCGGACAACGGCGAGCTCGATACGATCCGCGAGATCACCCTCTCCTATACCTTCTACGCCCAGAACGCCGAGGAAAGCTAAGATGGCCTCCGCTCACGCCAAGCCAAACCACGATTACCATCTCGTCAACCCGAGTCCGTGGCCGGCCGTCGGTGCGCTGTCGGCCTTCGTCACGGCTGTCGGCGCCGTCCTCTGGTTCCACGAAATCGCGCCCGTCTGGGTGATGCTGATCGGCTTCGTCGGCATCATCTACACGATGTACGCATGGTGGGCGGACGTCGTTAAGGAGGCGCAGGGCGGCGACCATACGCCGGTCGTTCAGCTGCACCACCGCTACG
>CAYRNE010000496.1:0-1988 GCA_964425245.1 uncultured Devosia sp. | reverse complement strand
CCGCCGCCAAGAAGACGGCGAAGAAGGCTGCGGCGAAGAAGTCGACGGCCAAGAAGTCGACGGCGCGGAAGTCCGCTCCGAAGAAGGCCGCCGCCTCCGCCGCTCCGGCCATGTCCAAATAGGCGTTTCGCACGCCGCGTATTGAGGCCGGCGTCCCTCGGGGACGCCGGTTTTGTTTCCTCCGTGGATAGGAGTTTGATCCTCTTGTTTCGGCAAAGATAGGTACGTATACCTATCGTAGGGTATCAAGCCTACGTAATGGTTCTGCATGCAAGTCGGTGGGCCATTCTCAGACTACGCAGGTGATTTCCCGAAGCGCCGCCCTTCAGGGGCGCGAACAGGAGGGTGCAATGTCCCAGGGGGTGTACTATCCCGCTTTCCTCAATCGCGACCGGCTCGTCCATATACTCGATCCCGATCCGTCGATCTGCGAAGCCCTCAGCGTATTGTTCCGGCTCGAGGGTTTTCAGACGCAGTTCTCCGTAGACGTCGCATCGTTTCAGAACGCGCTCTCGAGACGCCGGCCGGACGTTGTGATCCTCAACCAGGATCTCGCGGGCGAGGATGGTCTGGAGGTCCTCCGCCGCGTGAAGGCGCAGCGGATGGGAACGCCGGTCTTCGTCCTCGAAGATCGTCCGGACGTGGAACACGCCGTTCGCGCGATGAAGGCCGGTGCCGCCGACGTCGTCATCAAACCGATCGATACTGAGCACTTGCTGCGCAGCGTGCGCGATGCATTGCGCCACGACATTCACATCGGGCCGCCGGAAGACGGAAAGCGGCCGATCGAAGTGCGCGGCTTCTCACAGCTGACACCGCGCGAGCGCGAAGTTCTGCAGCTCATCACCAACGGCCGGTCCAACAAGGAAGCCGGCCGGCTGCTCGGCATTTCGCCACGGACAATCGAGGTGCATCGCGCGCGCGTCATGGAAAAGCTCGGCGCGAGGAACACCGCGGACCTCATGCGCATCGTGCTGACGAGCTGACCTGAAATCGACGCGGAAGGGGTCGGCGCCTGTGGACGGCGGCAGCATGTGGGCTGCCCCGGCGAGCAATGTTCCCTGAAGACCCGGCTCAGTGCGCCGCGTCTCCGGCCCCGCCGCCGATCGACGCCGCGACCTCCCGCGCCCAGGCGCGCGCGCGATCGATCTCCCCGTCGCGAAGCGGGCCTTCCGTTCCATCGACGATGAAGGCGCCGATCTCGCCCGTGGTGCGCGCCCCCTTTTCCGCGAGCCTCGCCTTGAGGACATCCGCGGCATAGCCACCGATGTTCATGAGCCAGCCCAGCGGCTTCGGTTTCACCTCATTTGCATCGATGCGTGTATCGAAGACGGCAGCAGATATGCCCAGCAGCTGATCGCCGATGGAGCCGACGAACTCCTGCATGGCCGGTGTCGGCCGGAATCCGCGCGTCGGCGATCCGAGCACGACGAGATCGGCGCCGGCGATATCGGCGGCGTTTGCGTCCTTGACCTCGACCAGCCGCACCTCGCCGGAGGTGCGGAGCTCGTCTCCGATCGCGCGGGCGACCTCGGCGGTGTTCCCGAAGATGCTGTCGAAGACAATGATGGCGCTCATGATGTCCTCCCGCGTGTGAGGACCAATGTCGAGCTACGCGGCTCGTTCCGCCTTGACGCGCATCAAGAACGGGCATGCGCCGGCGAGGCTCGGCATGATCGGGGCGAAGCGCCGGCGCCGGGCTTGATGGATTTGTTGATAGTCGCGCGTCAGCCGCCGACGGTCGGCAGGGTCAGATCGCCGGAGGTGAGTTTGTCGGCGGTGATCTTGTTTGCCGGCCGTTCACGCGGCAGTTCGAGGCTGGCCCATACGCTGACGAGCGCGTGCCGCAGCGCGATGATCATCTCGTCCGTATGCAGCGGGGTCGGCGTGATGCGGAGCCGCTCGGTGCCGCGCGGCACCGGCGGATAGTTGATAGGCGGAATGTAGATGTAGTGCCGGGCGAGCAGCAAGTCGCTCGCCGCCGTGCC
>CAYRNE010000495.1:0-1997 GCA_964425245.1 uncultured Devosia sp. | reverse complement strand
GGTCGCTGAAGCCGTCGCCCAAGGGCGGGATGCCGCTCTGGATGGACCGGCTCTTCATCGCGCTCGCGCGCAACGCTACGGACGCTACCGAATACTTCCACATTCCCACGGGACGGGTGGTGGAAATCGGGACCCAGGTCGTCCTCTGACCCTCAGTCCTTCGGCAGGTCGGGGCAGACGAACGGGGCGCTCGCGGCGGTGTAGCCCTCCTCGACCACCTCGTTGCCGAGGTTGACGCGGAGCAACAGGCTGTCGGCGCTCACCGAGACGATCTCGGCCGTGATTTCCGCGCCGTCCTCGTCCCAGCGGATGTTCCCGTCTTCCGTCAGCTGCCACCGGCTCAGCCGGTGCGTCTCCCAGCAGCTGTCCTGCACCAGTGTGCCGTCCGAAAGGAAGATGCGCATCACGCCGGGCAATTCCGAATCCGATTGCGTCCATACGCGGTTGGTGAAGCTGCGCTTGGCCGGCGAGAGTTCGCCCGTGTCCCCGATGCCCGGCGCGGCTTCCTCGGCGGCAACCGGAAGACAGGCTCCCGCGGCGCCGACGCCCCAGGCCGTGAGTAGGGCAAAAAGCGCTGTCCTCGTCGTCATCGTTCGGGCTCCCGCGTGAGTCGGTCGGTTTGAGATAGAGGCGGCGGGCTCGATGGACAAGGCCGGTCCGCGCCCGCCGGGCCGGAAACGGCGGAAAACGTCTCACCATTCCGTGCTCGGGCGGAACGCGCCGCACTCGCGCAGGTTGGCCCAAGGAGGGCCCATCTACGGAGGAAACAATGAGAAAATGGTACGGTGCCGCGGCGGTTTCGGTCGCGGCTTTGCTTGTCTCTGCGGTCATTGCCCAGGATTCGACAAGCATCGACGAGGAATCGACCGGAGCGATCAACCCCGCCCAGGATGTGCTCTCCGGCGAGGAAGCGTTCGGCAGCTGGCAGGATGATGCGCCGGGCGTCACGCGCCACCTCACGGTTGCCGACCTCGGGGAGCCGATGGTCGAGGAATCCGCGTCCAACGCCCCCGCGAACGTGCCGCGGCCCGAAGGCGCCATGCCGATCGTCCCGGATGGCTTCATGGTCGAACTGGTCGCCGAGGACCTCGGCCAGCCGCGAACCCTGACATTTGCGCCGAACGGCGATCTCTTCGTCGCCAATAGCGACGCCGGCGAAGTGCTGGTGCTGCGTCTCAACGAGGACGGCACCATGGCCGAGAAATCGGTCTTCGCGTCCGGACTCAATCAGCCCTACGGCATCGCCTTCTACCCGGAGGAGAACCCCGAGTGGGTTTACGTCGGCGAGTCCGACGGTCTCGTCCGCTTCCCGTATGCGGAGGGCGATACGGTTGCGAGCGCCGAGCCCGAGGTCCTCGTCGAAGGGATACCGGCCGAGCACCACTGGACGCGCGCGATCGCGTTCGCGCCCGAGGGCGACACGCTCTATTACGCCGTCGGCTCCGGCTCCAACGTCGGCGAGAACATGGAGCGCGAGCCAAGCGGCGGAGTCCAGCTCTGGGCCTCGAACGAACCGCTGGGCGTGTCGTGGGGGCCGGAAGAGCGTCGCGCCACCGTGCTGGCGTTCGATCCCGAAGGCGGCAACGAGCGTTACTTCGCGACTGGTCTTCGCAACTGCTCCGGCATGGACATCCAGCCGGCGACGGGCGACCTCTGGTGTGTCGTCAACGAGCGTGACGAACTGGGCGACAACCTGCCGTTCGACTACGCGACCTCCGTCGAAGAGGGGGGCTTCTATGGCTGGCCGTGGTACTACATCGGGGACAACCCCGATCCACGCTGGACCGCAACGCCGCGTGAAGACCTGCGCGACGACGTGACCGTTCCGGACGTGCTGTTCCAGCCGCACTCGGCGCCGCTCAACATCGCCTTTTACGATGCCGAGCAGTTCGGCCCCGAATACGTGGGCGACGCCTTCGTCGCCATGCATGGCTCGTGGAACCGCGGACGCCGCACCGGCTACAAGGTCGTGCAGCTCGATTTCGACGAGAGCGGCG
>CAYRNE010000494.1:0-2000 GCA_964425245.1 uncultured Devosia sp. | reverse complement strand
TCCGGGACGGAGGCCGCGAACTGGCCGGCGACGATCTCCTCGGCCCTCCCCTCGCGGCGTTCGACCTCGGTTTCGCCGACGCAGATGATCGGCGTCATCCCCGCCGCCATGGCCGCCTGCGCCTTGCGCCGCACGAGATCGTCGGTCTCTCCGTGGTCCGTACGGCGCTCGGAATGGCCGACGATTACATATTGCGCGCCCGCGTCGGCAAGCATCAGCGCGCTGAGGTCCCCCGTATGCGCGCCGCTCGGTGCCGGATGGCAGTCCTGCCCGCCCGTCACGATGCCGCTCGTGGCGCAAAGCTGCGTCATGGTCGCCAGCAGCGTCGCAGGGGGGCAGATGACGACCGTGCACCGGGGGGCTTCGCCGGTCGTCAGCATGCTCGCGAGGTTCTGCACTTCGCCGAGCGAAGCGCTGAGCCCGTTCATCTTCCAGTTTCCGGCGACCAGCGGGGTAATCGTCGCGCTCACGCCATCGCTCCCGAATCCATTGCCCTTGCCTCCACTGCAACTTTGCCCTAACCCCGCCGGACTACTGGGGGCCTCGGGCAGTCAGCCGCCTTGCGGCTACCGGAAGACCCTGTCTAGTATCCGCCGCGCTTGCAAGCCAGCAGGCGGGAAACCTTGGATTGACCGCGTATGCTCGACAATATGCGCAGGCTCGGACGCACCTGGATCGGCAAGGTGCTGGGCGCCTTCCTGCTCGTGGGCCTCGCCGGCTTCGGCATTTCCAACGTTCTGCTCGATTTCGGCAGCAACAATGTCGCGAGGGTTGGTGACGCGGATATCTCCGTCCGCGACTTCTCGCGCGCTTACAGCGACGACCTCAACCGCGTCGCGCAGCAGATCGGGCAGGTGCCGGCCCCGCAGGACGCGCTCGCCATGGGCATTCCGTCCGGTACGCTCAGCCGCCTCGCCGCCGAGGCGGCGATCAACCAGATGGGCGAGCGCATGGGCATCGGCGTGTCCGACGAGCGGCTCGGCGTCATGCTGCGGCAAGACCCGACATTCGCCGGAACGCTCGGCCAGTTCGATCCCGAGACGTTCTCGCTCGTCCTGCAGCGCAGCGGATATACCGAAGCCGAGTATTTCGCCCTCCAGACCCGTGCCGCCCGCCGCCAGCAGCTCTCCGCAGGACTCTTTGCCGACGCGGCCGTTCCTGCCGCGGCGAAGGAGCTGCTGAGCCGGTTCAGCGGGGACACCAGAACCATCGACTACGTCGTCATGAACGCACTCAGCATTCCCTCGGTTGCCGAACCGACCGAGGAGGAGCTGGCCGCCTATCTCGCCGAGCACCAGGACGAGTTCCGCACCGAGGAGCAGCGGACCGCGGACATCGTCGTCCTGACCCTGGATACCCTCGCCGCGACGGAGGAGGTGACCGACGCGGAGATCGCGGCGGAATACGACCGGACTGTCGAAAACCGCACGACGCCCGAGCGGCGCACCATCGTTCAGGCCCCGCTGACGACCGAGGCGAACATCGCCCTGTTCGAGGCCGGACTGACGGCCGGGCGCAGCTTCGACGACCTCGTCGCCGAGGCCGGCGTCACCGTCACCGAACTCGGGACCTTGAGCCGTGCCGAAGTGACCGATGCGGTGCTTGCCGAGACCGCCTTCGGTCTCGAGGAAGGCACGTTCGCGATCATCCCGGGTGTCGGCGGGCGGCGCGCGGTGACGGTCACCGCGATCGAGCCGGCGACCCAGGTTTCGCTCGAGGAGGCGCGCGAGGAAATCCGCAACACCCTCGCCCGGGCCAAGGCGCGGGACCGCTATCTCGACGTCCTCGACCAGATCGAGGAATTGCGGGCGGCCTTCCAGCCGCTGTCCCAGATCGGCGAGCGGTTCGGCCTGCCCGTCACGGAAGTGGCCCTCACGGCCTCCGGTGCCGCGCTTGAAGAGGTGCCGGCGATCGCCGAGGCGGATCGCCTGCGCGTCGCGAACGCGGTTTTTACGGCGGAGCAGGACCGCCTCGCGCCCACCATTGCGATCAGCGCGAAC
>CAYRNE010000493.1:993-2001 GCA_964425245.1 uncultured Devosia sp. | reverse complement strand
CCGAAACCGCGACGAAGCGGCAGGAGTTCGCCGGCGCCGACCAGCCGGCGGCCGGCACGGCTGCGCCGCTGGTCGGCTCCGAGTCGCTTGCCGCCATGCCGGCGCCCGAGCCCATGATGATGCCGCAGACGATGCCGAGCGGCGACGAGTTCACCGATTTCGACGAGTCGCCCGTGAAGGTCGTGGCCGAGGAGCCGGTCTCGACGTTCTCGATCGATGTCGACACGGCGTCCTACTCCTACGTGCGGCGGTTGCTCGGCGAGGGCTACCTGCCCGAGCCCGACGCCGTGCGCATCGAGGAGATGGTCAACTACTTCGATTACGACTATCCGCTGCCGGAGACTGCGGAAACGCCGTTCCGGCCTACGGTCGAAATCTACCCGACGCCCTGGAACCCGAAGACGCAGCTCCTCCAGATCGGCATCAAGGGCTATGTGCCGCCGGCGACCGAGGACAAGGCGTCGAACCTCGTCTTTCTGCTGGATACCTCGGGCTCGATGGATGAACCGGACAAGTTGCCGCTCTTGAAGCGCGCCTTCGCGCTGCTGGTCGACCAGCTTTCGGCCAACGACACGGTATCGATTGTCGCCTATGCCGGCGCGGCGGGTGTCGTGCTGGAGCCGACCAGCGCCAACGACAGGGCGGCGATCCTCGCTGCGCTGGACAATCTCTGGGCGGGCGGCTCTACCGCGGGCGCGGAGGGCATCGAGCTCGCCTACCGGCTCGCTTCGCAGAATATGGTCGAAGGCGGGATCAACCGCGTGATCCTCGCAACGGACGGTGACTTCAACGTCGGCATTGCCGATCCGGAGGAGCTTGTCGATTTCATCAAGCAGAAGCGCGACGAGGGTATCTTCCTTTCGGTCCTCGGCTTCGGCCAGGGCAACTACGGCGACGACACGATGCAGGCGCTTGCCCAGAACGGCAACGGCAATGCGAGCTACATCGACTCGTTCAAGGAAGCCCAAAAGGTCCTCGTGCAGGAGATCGGCGGCACGCTCGAGACCA
>CAYRNE010000493.1:0-983 GCA_964425245.1 uncultured Devosia sp. | reverse complement strand
TTGCCAAGGACGTGAAGATACAGGTCGAGTTCAATCCGGCCGTGGTCGCCGAGTACCGGCTCATCGGCTACGAGACCCGCGCGCTCAACCGCGAGGACTTCAACAACGACAAGGTCGATGCCGGCGAGATCGGGGCGGGGCACACCGTGACCGCGCTTTACGAGATCACCCCGGTCGGCTCGGGCGCCGAGCTTGTCGATCCGCTGCGTTACGGCGGTGGCGGGACGCCGACGGCAAACGTCCTTCCGAGCGAGGAAATCGGCTTTCTCAAGATGCGCTACAAGCTGCCCGAGGGCACGGACAGCACCCTGATCGAGACGCCGATCACCCGGGAAGTCGCCGCAGAGGACCTGAGCGCGGCGTCCGAGGACGCACGCTGGGCCGCCGCAGTTGCCGCATTTGCCCAGAAGCTCAAGGGGTCCGACTACGGCGGCACCATGAGCTACGACGCGATCCGCGCGCTGGCGCAGGGTGCGCGCGGGACGGATGAGGACGGCTATCGGGCCGAGTTCATCCAGCTCATCAACGCCGCCGAAACAGTCGACCGCAACTGACGCCGAACAGCGCCGCCCGCCCTACCACGGCGCTTGAAGGGCGCGGGGTCCGTCCCTCTCGCGGGCCCCGTGCCCTGACCGTATCAGAGCGGCTTGAGACCGGCCTCGATCTCGGCCCGCTGGCCTTCGAGGAACGGCGGCAGCGCCAACCGCTCGCCGAGGCTCTCGAGCGGCTCGTCCGCGGTGAACCCCGGACCGTCGGTTGCGATCTCGAAGAGGATGCCGTTGGGTTCGCGAAAGTAGAGCGAGGTGAAATAGAAGCGGTTCACCTCCCCGCTGGTCCTCACGCCGAACTCATTGGTCCGTTCGATCCAGGCCTGGAACTGCTCCTTGTCCGGCGTGCGGAATGCGACGTGATGGACCCCGCCGGCACCCTGGCGCGCCAGCGGGAGGTCCGGGTTCACCTCGACGTGCAGGGCTGCGGCCGCG
>CAYRNE010000492.1:0-2009 GCA_964425245.1 uncultured Devosia sp. | reverse complement strand
TCGTCGGCGATCAGCACGTCCGGCCGGTTGGCGAGCGCCATGGCGATCATCACGCGCTGGCGCTGACCGCCCGAGAGTTGGTGCGGATACTGGCGCAAGCGCGCCGCAGGTTCCGGAATCTGGACTTCCTCGAGCAGCTGCTCGGCCCGCTTCATCGCCTCGGCGCGGCTGATGCGGTTGTGCAGGTGAAGGATTTCGCAGATCTGCTGACCGACGGTGTAGACCGGGTTCAACGAACTCATGGGCTCCTGGAAGATCATCGAGATGCGATCGCCGCGGAGCTTTCGCATTTCGCCCTCGGCAAGCCGGACGATATCGGTTCCTTCGAGCGTGATGCGGGTCTTTGGGGCGATCGTCGCGCGCCGCGTGAGCAGGCGCATGACGGTGCGCGCGGTTACCGACTTGCCGGACCCGCTTTCGCCGACGAGCGCGATGGTCTCGCCGCGATGCAGCTGGAAGGAGACGTCGCGCACGGCTTCGACGAGGCCGCCCTCCACCTTGAACGTGACCGCGATGTTGCGGGCATCGAGGATGAGTTCGCGGCCGTGGGCGCCGAGATCGTGGCGCTCCGGAGGTGCGAGGTTTGCGAACTCGTTCATGTCGCGGCCTCAGTACGGATCGATCGCATCGCGCAGGCCGTCGCCAAGCGCGTTGAAGGCAAAGACGGTGATCAGCACGAACACCACCGGTGAGAGGATCCAGGGGTAGGAGCCGATCACCGAGAAGGTGCCGGCGTCCTGCAGCATCAGGCCCCAGGAAATGAGCGGCGGCTTGACCGCAAAGCCGATGAAGCCGAGGAAGCTTTCGAGCAGGACGACGGCGGGGATGGCAATGGTCACGGCGACGATGACGTGGGAGAGAACGTTCGGCAGGATGTGACGGAAGATGATGCGCCGGTCGCTGGCGCCCACGGCGACGGCGGCGCGCACATATTCGATCCGCGCCAGCGCCAGCGTTTTCGAGCGCACTTCGCGGCTGAGCTGTGCCCAGCCGAGCGCCGCGAGAACGCCGATGACGAAGGCGATGAAGACGTTGGACGGCGCGGTGATCGGGATCAGCGTCGTCAGCGCCAGATAGAGCGGCAGCTGCGGGAAGGCGAGGACGAAATCGACGAAGCGCTGGAGCCAGGCGTCCAGCGGACCGCCGAGGTAGCCGGACGTGATGCCCACGGAGGTGCCGACGATGGTGGTGATGGCGACGACGACCAGGGCGATCATCAGCGAAATGCGCGAGCCGACGATACCGCGCGACAGCAGGTCTCGCCCGAGCTTGTCGGTGCCGAGAAAGTGTACCGGCCGGCCGTCGGTGGTGCCGAACAAGTGGATGTCGGCCGGAATCAGGCCGAGCAGGCGGTAGCTGTAGCCCTTCACGAACAGGCCGATGTCCAGCGGGTTCTCGTAGTCGGGGCCGGTCAGCGGCTGGAAGGTGACGGGATCGAGCTCGTCTCCCTCGACAATGGGATAGACCCGGGGCAGCAGCGAGAACGATCCGTCCGGCGCTTCGAAGGCGATGTGCGCGGGCGGCGAGAAGCCGAGATAGGACGCCGTGGGGCTGACCGGTGCGAAGAAATCGGCGAATACGGCGACGATGAGCAGTCCGGCGACCAGCACGAGACCGAGCATGCCGCTGACGGAGCGCCGGAAGCGGCGCCAGACGAGGACGCCGTAGCTCTCGCTGCCCGTCGTAAAGCGCGCACCCGGCTGCGCCGGCAGGGGGCCAGGTGCCGGCGGCGCCTCGGCAGTCCGTTCCGCGGGAACTCTGAGGTCGGTCATGCCGCGCTCCCGCCGATCCGGATGCGCGGATCGAGCACGCCGAGCAGGATGTCGGCGATGATGTTGCCGACGAGCAGCGTCGCCGCGAGGACGAGCATGAAGGTCGCGGTCACGTAGATGTCGCCGGCCGCCATCGAGCCGACGATGGCGGGCCCGACGGTCGCCAGGGAGAAGACGATCGCGACCTCGATCTCGCCGGTCAGCATGTAGGGCAGCACCACGCCCTGGTAGGCGACG
>CAYRNE010000491.1:0-2017 GCA_964425245.1 uncultured Devosia sp. | reverse complement strand
AGCGTGCGCGAGAACCTCGAACTCGGCGGCTTCACGGTGAACGAGACGCGGCTCCGGCGAGAGCGCATGCGGGAGGTGTTCGACCTCTTTCCCATCCTCGAAAAGCGCCAGCACCAGGATGCCTCGCTGCTCTCGGGCGGCGAACAGCAGATGCTGGCGATCGGCCGGGCGCTGATGCACGGCCCGCGGGTGCTGCTGCTCGACGAGCCCTCGATGGGACTGGCGCCCAAGCTGGTGCTCGAGACAATGCGCATCATCAAACGGCTCAACGAAGCCGGCACCACGATCCTGCTCGTCGAGCAGAATGCCCGGCTGGCGCTGAAAGAGGCCGATTTCGGCTATGTGCTCGAAAGTGGCCACATCCGTATGCAGGGTGAGGCAGCGACGCTGCGGACCGACACGAGCATCGTCCAGGCATACCTGGGCACCTGAACCCCTCCCTTCCTCCTTTGACAGGATCCAAGCAAATGACTCTGAACTGGCACGGCGTGATCCCCGCCCTGATGACCGAAATGCACGAAGACGGATCGCTCGACCTCGAGAGCACGGCACGCCACGTCGAAAGCTGCCTCAGGGCCGGCTGCGAAGGCTTCGTCATGCTCGGGACGCTGGGCGAGAACTCCTCGCTCTCCCCCGACGAGAAGGAGACGGTCGTCCGCGCCGCGGTCGAGGCCGCGAGGGGCCGCGTGCCGATCATCGCGGGCGTCGCCGAGTATACGACCGAGCTTGCGATCAATGCGGCCAGGCGCATGCAGAAGGCGGGCGCCAGCGGCCTCATGGCGCTGCCGACCATGGTCTACCAGACCGATGCGCGCGAGAGCATCCACCACTTCCGGACGCTCGCGCGCGCGGTCGACCTGCCGATCATGATCTACAACAACCACATGGCCTATAAGGTCGACCTCAAGCCCGACGACTTCGCCCAGCTCGTCGAGGAGAAGAACATCGAGGCGGTGAAGGAATCGAGCCACGACAGCCGGCGCGTTACCGACATGATCAACAGGCTCGGCGACCGTTACAGGCTGCTCTGCGGCGTCGACGACCTGATGCTCGAGAACGTCCTGTTCGGCGCGGTCGGCTGGGTCTCCGGACTCGCCAATGCCTTCCCGCAGGAGGCGGTGCGGATGTTCAAGGCGGCGGAGGCCGGCCGGGTCGAGGAGGCCCTCCGGCTCTACCGCTGGTTCATGCCGATGCTGCATCTCGATGTCGCGGTGAAGCTCGTGCAGTACATCAAGCTCGCCAACGCGATCACCGGCGAGGGCGCCGAGTGGGTGCGGGCGCCGCGCCTCACGCTCGTCGGCGAAGAACGCAAGATGGTGCAGGAGATCGTCGAGAAGGCGCTCGCGACGCGACCCAATCTCGCCGAGGCCGCCTGACGGGCGCTGGCATGAAGATCACCGCGATCAAGGTCTATCGGGTCGACCTGCCGCTGCGCGAGGGCCGCTACAACTGGTCCGGCGGCAACTTCATGGAAGTCTTCGATTCGACCGTGGTCGCGGTCGAGACCGACGCGGGCGTCACCGGCTACGCCGAGTGCTGTCCGCTCGGCTCGGCCTATCTGCCGAGCTACGCCAAGGGCGTGCGCGCCGGCATCGACGAACTCGGGCCGAGGCTGATCGGCCTCGACCCGACGGACCTGTGGCCGCTCAACCGCGCGATGGACGCCGCGCTGCGCGGCCACCCCTACGTCAAGGCGCCGATCGACATCGCGTGCTGGGACATCCTGGGCAAGGTCGCGGGGCTCCCCCTTCACAAGCTTCTCGGCGGCGCCGCGCAGCCGCGCATCGCGCTCTATCGCGCGATCAGCCAGGAAGACAGCGCCACCATGGCGCAGAAGATCGCCGGCTATCGCGCCGAGGGCTATACGAAGTTCCAGCTCAAGGTGGGCGGCGACCCGGGCGAGGACATCGAGCGCATCCGCGCCTGCCGCGCCATCCTTCGCCCCTCCGACATCCTCGTCGCCGACGCCAACACCGGCTGGACCAAGGCGGGCGCGGCGCGGGTCGTCAACGCGGTG
>CAYRNE010000490.1:0-2020 GCA_964425245.1 uncultured Devosia sp. | reverse complement strand
ATGAATTGTTGTTGACGACGCCGCCGATCTTGCAGGTGGCCTGGCTGGCAGGATCTGGGCCGAGTTTCTTGTTGAAGTTCTTGAGCGCGCGGTTGGCGTTGGCGACGATGATCGCCGGGCCGAGCGTCACCCGCTCGCCGTTGCCGTGAATCGCGATCTTGCGCCAGCCGTCGCCGAGCACGGCGAGGACGCCCTCGGTGATGGCCTGGCCGGAGAGCGACGTGCCTGCGGCGCGGAAAGTGAGCGGCAGCCGCTCGGCGCGCGCCGCCTCGATCACGGCGCGCACCTCGTCCTCGGTATTGACGATGACGACCGCCGCCGGCACCAGCCGGTAGGAGCTGGCATCGTTCGAATAGGCATAGGTCATCAGCGGATCGGTCATGATCCGGCGCGGTTCGATGATGCCCTTGAGCCGGGCTGCGACACCGGCGCCGGCCGCGGCCTTGTTCACCCCGAGGGGTGCCATCTGGTTCACGTTACGTCTCGCTCTGCTGCTGCGCCCGACATGTTAGGCCCATTCCCGGCCTTATGGGAGTGCGCGGATTGACCACAGCGTTCGGCCGCGATTTGCTGGTGACGAAAAAACGGGGGGAGGCCCGAAAATGCCTGCTGTCAACTGGTTTGCCGTCGTCGCCGCGGCGCTCTCGATGTTCGTCCTCGGCGCGCTCTGGTACTCGCCGCTGCTGTTCGTGAAGCCCTGGATCAAAGCGGCAGGGCTCGAAGTGGACGTCGAAAAGCGCGGCAATTTTGCCGTGATCCTCGCGACGAGCTTCGTCCTGACGCTCATCATGGCCGCGAACCTGGCCTTCTTCGTCGCCGGCGTTCCGGACCTCATGGCGGTGATCGGCTATGCGCTTGCGGCGGGGCTAGGCTGGGCGGCGCTGAGTCTCTGGGTGATCTCGCTCTTCGAGCGGCGGCCCTTCGCCTATGTGCTGATCAACGGCGGCTATCTCACCGTCGGTTTCGCCATTATGGGTCTGATCCTGGGTCTCTGGCGATAGGAAAGGGGCGGCCGGCGCCGCCCCGCTTTCCCCCTAGAGGTCGATGTCGTCGCCCGCTTCGGCGCGCCGGATTTCGTCCGCCGCCCGGCGCAGCACCTCGGCCACGCGCCGCTGCTCGTCTTCGCCGTGGCCGACGGCATCGGCAAGGGCACGCTTGAGTGCCCGGCGCGCCTCGTTGAGCTCGGGCACGACGCCCGGGATATCGCGGTCGCGCGGGGGTGGGCCATAGGACCGGCGCCGACGCCCGCGCTCGTCGGGCGTTTCGTCCCCGGACTCGTCGCCGAAATGCCAGCCCTCCTGCAGCCGCTCGCGCCATTCCTTCATGCGGGCGCCCATCTTCTCGAGAAAGTTGAGCGTGGACTGGATGGCCTCGCGATTGTCGGCGAGGTGCGTCCGCCCCTCGTCGGTGATCGTGTAAAGCTTCTTGTTGCCTTCAGCCTCGGCGGTCACGTAGCCCGCCTCCTCGAGGAAGGTCAGGGCCGGATAGACGATGCCGGGGCTCGGCGAATAGAAGCCCTGCGTCCTGTCCTCGATCGCCTTGATGAGATCGTAGCCGTGCCGCGGCTGCTGCTCGATCAGATAGAGCGCGACGAGCCGCAGGTCGCCGCTCGCGAGCATGCGCCCGATCCGAAAGTTTTCGCCGAAGCCGTCCCACCCCCGGCCAAAACCCGCCGTGCGCCCAAAGCGCCGGGCGGCCTGCTCCAGCTTGCGCCAGCCGCGCTCCCAGCGTGGGTCGAAGTCGTGGTCGTGATGATGCATGATGTCTCTCCGATATATCTTGCTGTGCTGTACAGATGATATCGGCCGATCCGGACGTCAAGATTAGGTCTGAGATATATCTTTGCATGCCATGCGTTCACGCCCGACCGCCGTTCCTGGGCAGGCGAGGTTTACGCGACGCATCCGGAGAGATGAAATCGCTGGCAGGCCAACCTTCGGCGGTCAGGCGGCGCCGGCTCCGATCGCCCCGCTTCCGGACAAAAAGAAAGGCCCGGGATACTCCCGGGCCTTGGTTGGGT
>CAYRNE010000489.1:0-2025 GCA_964425245.1 uncultured Devosia sp. | reverse complement strand
CGGGCCATCCGGCTGCGGCAAGACCACGCTGCTCAACCTTCTCGCGGGACTCCTCGATGTGACCGCCGGCCGCATCTCCATCGGCGGACGCGACGTCACCGACCTCGACCCCAAGGACCGGGGGCTGGCCATGGTCTTCCAGAGCTACGCTCTCTATCCGACCAAGACCGTCGAGGGGAATCTCCGCTTCGGCCTTTCGGCGCAGAAGCTCGACCGCGCGGAGATCGAGCGGCGCATAGCCTGGGCGGCAAAGCTCCTCCAGATCGAGGCGCTGCTGCAGCGAAAGCCGGCGCAATTGTCGGGCGGACAGCGCCAGCGCGTGGCGATCGGCCGGGCGCTGGTCAAGAACGTCGGCGTGTTCCTCTTCGACGAGCCGCTTTCCAATCTCGATGCCAAGCTCCGCACCGAGATGCGGCTCGAGATCAAGAAGCTGCACGACGAGCTCAAGTCGACCATCGTCTATGTGACGCACGACCAGATCGAAGCCATGACCATGGCCACCAAGATCGCGGTCATGGATGCCGGCGTCATCCAGCAGTTCGGCACGCCGGACGAAATCTACTCGCGGCCCGAGAATCTCTTCGTCGCCGGTTTCATCGGTTCGCCGGCCATGAACCTTCGCAAGGCCACGGTGCGCAAGCAGAACGGATCCGTTGCGGCCGAGGTCGATGGCCTGACCCTCGATCTCGTGAGTTACCCGTTCGCCGCCGCGCCTCAGGATGGCCAGCCGGTCATTCTGGGCCTGCGGCCGGAACACTTCGGCGAGGCCGAGCGGGATACGGACAATGCCGCGGCGACCTTCGACCTCAAGGTTCGTTACACCGAGCGCACCGGCGGGGACGCGACGGCCTATCTCGAAACGCACGACGGCCTGCTCGCCGTTCGCATGAATCCCGAGCGCGTATCCATGCTGCGCCAGGGCGATGCCGTTCGCATGGCCTTCCCGCGCGACAAGCTCAACGTTTTCGATGCCCGCTCCGGGCAGCGAATGTAGCCCCGCGTCCCGACGCGGAGAGGAGGACGACGACCCCCTTCCGGGCCGCTGGCCCGGAAGCCTGACTGGAAAAGCAGGGCCTGGACGATCGCGCGGCAGGCGCGCGGCAACAGAACCGGGCTCGTCGACAGACCGCTTCATGACCACTGAACAACGTCCCCGAGGGGGAGCAATGGGAGAGAGGAACACCATGCGCAAGTCGCTGATCGGCCTCACCGCCGCCCTGTTGGTCGGCACGGCCACGCTCACCGCCACCGCGGCCGAGCTCATCATCTATCACGGCTGGTCGGCCCAGTCGGAAGTCAACGCCCTCAACGTCCTTCGCGAGTCGCTCGAGGCCAAGGGACACGCCTGGAAGGATCTCGCCATTCCGCATAACTCGGGCGTCAACGTCTCGATCGTGAACCTCGTGACCGGCGGCGAACCCCCCAACGCCTTCGTCACCTCGGATCCGAACGTCTACCGCGACCTCGACAAGCTCGGATTGGCCCGCGACCTGAGCGAGTTTTATGCCGAGATCGGCGCGACCGAAGGCTTTTTCCCCATCATCCGCGAACTCTCGACCGTGGACGGCAAGATGGTGAAGGTGCCGCTCTTCATGCACATCGACGGCATGGTCTACTGGAACAAGGAGGTCGCCGAGAAGGCTGGTGTCGATCCTGCCTCCTGGACCAGCGTCGACGAGATGATCGGCGATTTCCAGAAGGTGAAGGACGCCGGCTTCGTGCCTGCCGCCGTGGGATCGCAGGCCTTCCAGGTCGGCTACCTGTTCCACGCCATGCTCGCTGCGATCGGCGGACCGGAAATCTATAACCGCCTGTATTCGGCCGAGCCCGATCCGGCGGTATTCGAGACGCCCGAGTTCCGGAAAACCGTGGAAGTCATCCGCACCTTCTCCAACGAGGCCGGACCCGACGCCGAGAACCGCCCATGGAACGAAACGACCAACACCGTGATCGCCGGCCAGGCGCTCTTTCACATCATGGGCGACTGGATGAAGGGCGAGTGGCTGGCGGCCGGCAAGGTGCCGG
>CAYRNE010000488.1:0-2030 GCA_964425245.1 uncultured Devosia sp. | reverse complement strand
GGTCTACGTGACCAATGGTGCCCACGTTGATATGGGGCTTCTTACGTTCAAATTTCTCTTTAGCCACTTTACTATCCTCTAAATTTCTAACGTTAAAGTGAATTAGTCGCCAGATTTGTTTTTGGCAATGATTCCTTCCGCAATGTTGTTCGGCGCTTCACCATAGCGTTTGAATTCCATGGTGTAAGTTGCCCGACCCTGGGTTGCAGATCGCAGGTCTGTGGCATAGCCAAACATTTCCGCCAGCGGAACTTCCGCATTGACGATTTTACCGTTACCGGACAACCCTTCTTCCATACCAAGAATCAGGCCGCGACGTCGGTTAAGGTCACCAACGACATCACCCATGTTCTCTTCCGGTGTAACAACCTCAACCGCCATCAAAGGCTCGAGCAGTACTGCTCCGCCCTGTTGCGCCAGTTTCTTGGTTGCCATGGAACCCGCAATTTTAAAGGCCATTTCCGAGGAGTCAACGTCATGAAATGAACCGTCGTAAAGCGTCGCCTTTAGACCCAGCAAAGGATAACCGGCCAAAATACCGTTTTTCATTTGCTCTTCGATACCCTTGGCGACCGAGGGGATGTATTCCTTGGGAATGGCGCCACCGACAACTTCATTGGCAAATACCAGACCTTCGGCATCCGCGTCATCAGCCGGCTCAAAGCGCACCCAAACGTGGCCGTATTGACCGCGACCACCTGACTGACGTACAAACTTGCCTTCGATTTCACAGGTGTTGCGAATGCGTTCGCGGTAAGCCACTTGCGGCTTGCCAATGTTGGCTTCCACATTGAATTCGCGACGCATGCGGTCAACGATAATATCCAGGTGCAATTCGCCCATACCGGAGATAATGGTTTGGCCAGTTTCTTCGTCGGTCTTGACGCGGAAAGAAGGATCCTCCTGAGCCAGCTTGCCCAGGGCGATGCCCATTTTTTCCTGGTCAGCCTTGGTTTTTGGCTCAACCGCAACCGCGATCACTGGCTCGGGAAATTCCATGCGCTCAAGTGTAATCTTGTCGTCGATAGCGCAAAGGGTGTCGCCGGTCGTGACATCCTTAAGACCAATAGCCGCAGCGATATCGCCGGAAAGAACCTCTTTGATCTCGTGGCGGTCGTTCGCGTGCATCTGCACCATGCGACCGAAACGTTCTTTCTTGTCTTTAACAGGGTTGTAGACGCTGTCACCGGAATTGATCTTGCCGGAATATACCCGGAAGAAAGTCAGTGTGCCCACAAAAGGATCGGTTGCGATCTTGAAGGCCAGGGCCGCGAAAGGCGCATTATCGTCGGCTTCACGGGTAGCGACAGTTTCGCCGTCCTCCAGAACGCCTTCAATAGCCCGCACCTGGTTCGGTGCCGGCAGGTATTCGATAACGGCGTCAAGCACGGCTTGCACGCCTTTGTTCTTGAAAGCAGAACCACCCAGAACCGGAACGATTTCATTCGCCAGCGTGCGCGCGCGGATACCTGCCTTGATCTCGTCTTCGGTGAGCTCTTCACCTTCGAGATACTTGTTCATCAACTCTTCAGAACCTTCGGCAGCCGCTTCAACCATATACTCGCGCATTTCCTCGCAGACGGACAGCATATCCGCGGGAATATCGCCGTATTCGAAACTCATGCCCTGATCTTCTTCATTCCAGAGAATGGCTTTCATCTTGACCAGATCGACCACGCCTTTGAAATCGTCTTCCGAACCAATCGTCATTTGCAGCGGCACGGCATTGGCGCCGAGACGGGTGCGCAATTGCTCGACAACCATTTTGAAGTTGGCGCCGGCGCGGTCCATCTTGTTGACGAAGACCATGCGCGGCACTTCGTATTTATTGGCCTGACGCCATACAGTTTCGGTTTGTGGCTGCACGCCGGATGAACCGCACAGAACCACTACGGCTCCATCGAGAACACGCAGGGAACGCTCCACTTCGATGGTGAAGTCCACGTGCCCGGGGGTATCAATAATATTGATGCGATGTTCGTCGAATTGCTTCTGCAATGGCAAAGCCGGATCAATCTGATCGCACCATC
>CAYRNE010000487.1:0-2043 GCA_964425245.1 uncultured Devosia sp. | reverse complement strand
GTTTCCGCGTGCGATACCTTGGCGCCGCGCGCCATGGCGATTTGCGTGGCCGCGATGAGGATGTGATGGTGAATGTGGCCCCCTGGCTCGTATCGCTGTTCGTCCACCTCGGCGTCATCATCGTCGCGCTGCTCGTGGTGTGGGCGACGCTCCGCACCCCGGCCGACCCGCCGGCGGGCTATGTGATCACCGGCATCGATGGGCTGCCGCAACCCGTCAGCCTCGATGCGGAAGTCAAACTGGAGCGAACCCCTGAGCAAACGCGCAGCGCGCCGGCCGCGCGGACGCCGCAGTCGCGGCCGATCAGCGAAACCCCGCCGAAGCTGCCGTCCGATCTGATCGGCATCACCGGCAGCGATGCGATCGGCTCACCCATCGGCCTGGCGCCGGCCGTGGGCACGGACGGCAGGATGTTCGACCTTCCGCCCGGCGGCGGACCGACCGGTGCGCCCGCCCGCTCCATCGTCTACATCATCGACGCCTCGGGCAGCCTCATCGACACCATGCCCTTCGTCATCGAGGAACTCAAGCGTTCCATCCGAGGACTCAACCCCGAACAGCGCTTCACGGTGATTTTCTTCCAGAACGGCCAACCGGTTGAAGTACCGGTGCCGCACCGCGGCCTGAAGCAGGCCGATGACGACACCCGCCGGGCGGTCGCCCAATGGATCGACATGTCGGCGGGCAACGTGCTGCCCGGCGGCAAGACGCACGCCACCGAGGCGATCCGCATCGCCCTGGCGTACAGGCCGGACGTGGCGTACATCCTCTCGGACGACATTCTCGGCGGGCGCAGCGGCCCCACGCCGGAACAGTTGCTCGCCGATGTGCGTAAATACAATGTGGCGTCAACGCGGGTGAACACGATCCAGTTTTTCTACCCCGACCCGCTCGAAGCCGTCGGCCGCGAACCGGTGCTCCGGCAGATCGCCACCGAGACCCGCGGCCAATACAGGTTCGTGAGGCCGCAGGATATTGAGGTCGACAACCGAAGGTAAGCGCGTGTGCTGAAGGCGAAAGCACGATTGGCTTGATCCTTCGGGCCACGGATAGCCGCGACGGCTGTCCCACCCGAGCCCCAGGCGCTGGGGAACGGCGAAAAAGGCCCGCTTTACAGCGGGCGGCGAATCAGGTTCAATGACCAGGTGGCGCGACCGCGCCGCAGAGATTTAGGAGCAGTACCATGCCAGGATTCCTCGGCTTCAACTTCGCCGGGACGGCTGCGCCTTCGCCCAGCCCCAATCCCAACGTCAATCCCGAGCCGCTCGAGGAAGAAGACGATACGAGACGCGAGATCAACGCCGTACTCAACGACGTCATGCCCTGGATGGTGTCGCTGCTGTTCCACCTCGGCTTGATCATCCTCGCGTTCTTTCTCATCTGGGCGGCGATGAAGGAAGTGAAGGAGGAAAAGATCGTCGTGCCCATGTCCACGCTGGGGGACACGCCCGGCGCGCCGCTGAGCCTCACCACGCCCAAGGAGCTGACCGAGGAATCGTCCTCCAAGCGCACGCGAAGCCAGAACCTGGTGCGACCCAGCTCCGCCGTCTCCGCCGACACCCCCACCGACATATTGGAACACGGCATCGCCGGGGCGTCCGAAGCCCTGTCCAGCCCGTTCGGCACCGGCAACCGGCCCGGCGAGGGATTCTCCGTCGGCATGTTCGGCAACAGCGGCAACGCCAAGACCATCGTCTACGTCATCGACTCCTCCGGCTCCATGATCGACACCATGCCCTTCGTCATCGATGAACTGAAGCGAAGCATCTCCGGCCTCAGCGAACAGCAGAAGTTCAACGTCGTGTTCTATCAGAACGGCAAACACTTCGAAGTGCACGTGCCCAAAAAGGGCATGAAGACCGCCGACGCCGCCACCAAGTCCACCGTCATCGAGTGGATCGACCTGTCGGCGGGCAACGTCGTGCCCGGCGGCGTGACCGACCCCAAGGAGGCGATCCCGCTCGCACTGCGATACGACCCCGAACTGGTCTACCTGCTTTCGGACACCATCCTCGGCCGAGGCAAGTATGGCCTGCACCCCGA
>CAYRNE010000486.1:0-2057 GCA_964425245.1 uncultured Devosia sp. | reverse complement strand
CGGCGCTCCAGAGCGCGATCAAGAGCGACACGGCGAGGGCGAGGCCCAGCGTCGGCGTCCCCTGCGCAACGAGGCGGTCGAGCTGGTCCTTGATGATCTGCAACCCGCCCTCAGGGACGATGTCCGACAGAAGGGCGACGTGCGCCTGGATGGTGCTCGGGTGGGCGAAAAGGCCGTAGATCGAGACGAGGGCCGTTAGCGCGGGGAAGATCGCGAGCAGCGTGTAATAGGTTGCGCCCGCCGCGATGAGGGTGACACGGTCCTCCGTCACCTGCTCGAACGTGCGCAGCAGGATGTCCTTCCAGCCTTTGGGCGGCACGTCGTGCGGGCCTCGGGCGTGACGGCCGCGATTGACCTGCCTGGCACGGGTTTCGGTATGGGCGGCGTCCATCCGTTCCTCCGAGGTTGTCGGAGGGCAACGGGGCGGGTGGCCCGGCGGTTGCGTTGCGGTGAGGCCGGCGGGCGGCGGCTACTTCCAGCGCCCATAGCGCCAGGGCAGGTACCAGTGAGCGGCGGCGGGAAGAGCGTCCGGTACCGGGTCAAAGCCGTGGGTGCCCCCCGGCCGGCAGCGCGCGAGGCGCGCGAGGCCCATCCAGCCGCCCGGCCAGAAGCCGAAGCGCCAGATCGCCTCGGCAGTATACTCCGAGCAGGTCGGCAGGTGCCGGCAGGTGCGGCCCACGAAGGCAGACAGCGTATAGCGGTAGAGCGTGATGAGCCCGACCGAAAAAACCTTGAACGGAAAGTCGAGCGCGGAAAGGAGGGCTCGCGAAAGGCTCGCCATCAGGCGACCGCAACCTGCGGCGGCGGCGTCTTCGTCCCCTGGGCGGCGTCGAGGGCATCGACTACGGCGTCGAACACAAGCAGCGTCGAGGTGTGGCGGGGCCGGTAGTCGCGCACGGGCTCAAGGTACTTGAGATCTTCCCACTTGCCCGTGGGCGGCGCTCCGTTCGCCTTGAGCATGGCGTACATCTCTTCGCGCAGCCTCCGCATTTCGTCCGCCGTCGAGCCGACGATGTTGCGGGCCACGATGGCGGCCGACGTCTGCCCCAGCGCACAGGCCGAGATATCGTGGCCGTAGCCGGTGACGACCCCGTCCCTCAGGGCGATATCGACCTCTATCGTCGAACCGCAGACGCGGCTGACCCGGCGCGCCGAAGCGTCGGGGGAGTCGAGGCGCCCCGGGACGGGCTGGTTGCCGGCGATCTCGAGGATCCGGTCGGAATAGAGGTCGGTCAGTTCCATCGCTGACTCATATAGGAGCCCGGCCGGCGCCTGTCAGCCGCCATGCCTCGGTCCCGGTCCGGGAACCTGTACCGCAAGCACGCGTCGAATGCGTGCCAACAAGGACAAGATCGCGATGGATATCAGCATCAAGCCGCGCCCACCGCGTGCGGCGCCCCTGCCCGGCCGCCGCCCGAGCCGCTCCGAGGCGGAGCGGGCCGTCCGCACGCTCATTGCCTGGGCGGGCGACGATCCCCTGCGCGAGGGCCTCGTCGAGACGCCCCATCGGGTGGCGTCGGCATTCGGGGAGTTCTTCGGCGGCTACGGGCAGGACCCTTCCGCGATCCTCGGGAAGACGTTCAAGAACGTCGGCGGCTACGACGACATGATCCTCGAGCGCGACATTCCGTTCTCCAGCCATTGCGAGCACCACATGGTGCCCTTCGTCGGCCGGGCACATATCGCCTATATGCCGCGCGACGGCGTCGTCGGTCTGAGCAAGCTGGTGCGGCTCGTCGAGGTCTATGCCCGCCGGCTGCAGACGCAGGAGAACCTGACGGCGCAGATCATCGACGCCCTTGACGAAGCTATCGAGCCGCGCGGCGCCGCGGTGATGCTCGAGGCCGAGCACATGTGCATGACGATGAGGGGCGTCCGCGCGCATGGCGTCCTCACCGTGACGCACCGATTCAGCGGCGTCTTCGCCGAGGACCGATCCGAGCAGGACCGCTTCTATACGCTGCTCGGCAGGCGCCCGTAGCAGCAACATCGATCAAGCCGGCGCTTCCGCTCATGTGGCATAGACTGGGGGCTTCATGCAGGAGACCCCATGTCCG
>CAYRNE010000485.1:0-2072 GCA_964425245.1 uncultured Devosia sp. | reverse complement strand
TGAGGGTGCGAGCATGGAGCAGACGGCGACCATCACCCGTTCGCTCTCGACACAGATTCAGTCGCTGAAGCTGAGGGGTGCGCTGGCGAGCGATCCGGTCGATGCTCTGTTGGCCGGGATTGCGCTCCTCGGGGTGGCGCTCTGCGCGGATGCGAGCGACCGCGAGGTGGCGACGCGCATCGGGCGCGTGCACCGCCTGCTCGAGGCACAGATCGACGACGACGGGCTGCACCTTTCGCGCAGCGCCAGGATACAGGTGCAGTTGCTGGTGGAACTGATCACAGTGCGGCAGGCGCTGCATCGCAATCACGAGCAATACTCCAACGAATTCACCGAGGTGCTCGACAGCATGCACCGGGCGCTGGACGCCATCTCCCTCGGCACGGGCGAGCCGGGATATTTCAACGGCACGGGGCAGCTGCCGCACGACATCATCGTTGCGGTCCAGGCGCAGAGCCCGGCGCGGGCGCGGGCCACCGGCATCGCGGGAGGCTATGGCCGCCTGATCTTCGGCCGCTCCATCGTGGTCGCCGATTCGGGGCTGGTGCCGCCGCCCGACTTCGCGCAGGACGCCCATGCGGGCGGGCTTGCCTTCGAGTTCAGCCACGGGCGCGATCTTGTCGTGTGCAATTGCGGGCCGGCGCCGGCGGGCCTCGAAACCAATGCGGCACTGTTCAGGCAGGGCATTGCGCATTCGGCGCCGACGATCAACGCATTGTCCGCTGCGCACATCGCGCAAAGCGGCCCGCTTGCCGGACGCCTCGTCTCCGCCGGGCGCCAGCCGGAGATCGAATCGGACGAGGCCGAGCATGCGCTGATCGTGCGGACGCACGGCTATACCGAGCGTTTCGGAATCACGATCGAGCGCCGCCTCACACTGCTCTCCGAAGGGCAGACGCTGGTCGGGCAGGACCGGCTGCTGCGCAAGCGCCAGCACGTTTCGGGCGCCTGCGCCATCCGCTTCCACCTTGCGCATCAGACCGAGGTCGGCTTCGGCGGCGACCTGCTGCGGCTGAAACTCGGCTCGGGCGCGATCTGGAGCTTCCTTTGGGAAGGGGCCGAGATGCGCGTCGAGGACAGCGTCCGCCAATCGGCCTATTTCGGCTTTCATCGTACCAAGCAGATCGTGCTCGAGGCGCATGTCGCCGACACGAGCGAAGTCAGCTGGATATTCACCCTCGAGGAGGGCTGACAGGCCAGGTCCCGCGTGTTAGCCAGCCGCCGGCATTCGGGAGAGGCGGATAATGGCAGACGGCACGAACGTTCCCATCAGGCGCGCGCTGCTCTCGGTCTTCGACAAGGCCGGCATGGCGGATTTCGCCAAGGAACTCGCGCGGCTCGGCGTCGAGCTGGTGTCAACCGGCGGCACGGCGAAACTGATCGGGGAGGCCGGCGCCGCGGTACGCGACATCTCCGATCTCACCGGCTTTCCCGAGATGATGGACGGACGGGTGAAGACGCTCCATCCGAAGGTGCATGGAGGCCTGCTCGCGGTGCGCGACGATCCGCGCCACCGCGCCGCGATGGATGAGCACGGCATCGGGCCGATCGATCTCGTCGCTGTCAATCTTTATCCCTTCGAAGAAACGATCGCGCGCGGCGCGAGCGACGAAGAAACCATCGAGAACATCGACATCGGCGGGCCGGCGATGATCCGCTCGGCGGCCAAGAACCACGCTTACGTCACCGTCGTCGTCGATCCCGGCGACTATGCGGACATCCTCGAATCGATCAGGCAGACTGGCGGCGTGCCGTACGAGCGGCGCCGGCAGCTCGCGGCCAAGGCCTATGCACGAACCGCCGCCTACGACGCGGTCATCTCCGGCTGGTTCGCCGATCGGCTGGGGTTCAGGGATATCCCCTACAGGAGCTTCGCCGGCCGGCTGAAGCAGGTCATGCGCTATGGCGAGAACCCGCACCAGTGGGCGGCGTTCTACGCCACCGGCGAGCCGCGGCCGGGCGTGGCAACGGCCGTGCAGCTCCAGGGCAAGGAGCTGAGCTACAACAACCTCAACGATCCCGCGGCCGCGTTCGAGCTGGTCTCAGAATTCGACCCGGCGGAATCGGCCGCT